>JAYSSB010000128.1:0-10418 GCA_043720755.1 Candidatus Altimarinota bacterium
ACGCAGATAATCATAGATATTTTTAGTGAAATTTCTTATAGTCAAAGGATTTCATATCTGTATCAATACGGCGGATGATATCGAGGATGACACCGACGACGATGATGAGTCCAGATCCTGATATGAGAAAGTCTATCTGAGAGCTCGTTGGAAAGAGGTTAAAATAAGCATTGAGCTTGGTAATGACGTATGGGAATACGGCGATGAGAGCAAGAAATCCTCCACCCCAGAAATTGAGCCTATCAGAGACATGTTGGAGATAGGTAGCCGTCTCCTTACCTGGACGGACTCCAGGGATATATCCGCCTCGTTTTTGTATATTTTCTGCTACATCAGTCGTGTTGAACGTGATCGATACATAGAAAAATGCAAAGCCGATTACCAGAGCAAAATATGCTCCGATATAGAACCAGCTTGGATTTTGCATAGAGAGGTTGGCAGAGAGCCACTCCCCGATAGCAGCACTCGTACCAGTACCACGCTTGGCAAGGATCTGACCGATGAGAGATGGGAATGTGATGATCGCAATAGCAAAGATGATAGGTACCATACCAGCTTGATTGACTCGGATTGGGAAGTATGATCTCTCATCTCGTCCTGTACGGGTATAGATGAGTGGGACTTTGCGGTATCCCTCAGTAAATCGGACGATCACGTAGATGACAGCGATCGTGAGGATAGTCATGAGGAGGAGGAGTCCATAGTTCTCAGTAGAGACGTATCCGAGGATGTACTGAGGGACTCCTGCGAGGACTCCAGCGAAGATGATGATGGATGATCCATTACCGATGCCACGCTCAGTGATGAGATCTCCGAGCCAGAGGAGGATCATCGTACCTGATGTGATATACATCATAGCAGGGAATACTACTCCCCAAAAGTTGGCCGTATCGATGATCGGAGCACCAGTACCAGTACCGATGATCGTATTGAGAAGGAGGATCATACCGTAGCTCTGAGCGAGAGCAAGAGGAACAGTGAGATAGCGAGTATAGTTATTGAGTTTCTTTTGTCCTTGTTCTCACTCCTTCTTGAGACTATCGAGTGATGGGACGATGACAGCGAGGAGCTGGATGATGATCGTCGCATTGATATACGGAGCAAGACCCATGAGGATGATCGAGAACTGCTCGAGTCCACCACCCATGATAGATCCGAAAAATGCGAGCTGCGTATTGGCTCTAAGTTGTTCAGAGAATCCTGCGAGGAGTGCCACATTGATCCCTGGAACTGGGATAGCAGAGAGGAGCTTGTAGACGGCAATCATGAGGATCGTGAATATGATTTTTTGGCGGATATGTCCAGTTGACCAGATTTTTTGGAGACTTGCGATCATAGAAATGAATGAAAAATAATACCTCAAAAAGAATAAATCTTTTGAAAAACAAGTGCATTCTAGTGGAAATACACCAAAATGCAAAGAAAAAATAGGAAATACTGCCAAAGAGAGAGTTTTTCTTTTATTTTGCGACTAGAGTCTATATCTTGTCAATCTCAGTTTCAGCATGATCCTTGAGAAAAAAGAAAATATATGTTAGGATGATATATATTTCTAATTTGTAATTATATATTTATGGACCAAATACTTTTTTGGAACTTTGTTCTCTCGATCGCCCTCGGAGCTCTAATCGGTACAGAACGAGAGATGCCACGCAACAATATATCCAAAACAAGCGGAAACGGTGGATTCGGCGGAATCAGATCATACGCCCTCCTCTCTCTATTAGGGGCTATCATGACCTGGCTCGATAGTGTATTTGGGACTGACATCTGGAAGATATCTGGACTCATCATGTCTGCTATATTCGTCGTGATCGCCTACGCCTACTCATCATGGAACAAGGATCTCATGGGGATCACAAGTGAGTATGCGGCACTCCTGACATATATCATAGGAGTCATCGTCATGGGAGGCAATCGCACTATCGCAGTCATACTATCGATACTCATACTACTGATCCTCTCATCCAAGGAGTATCTCAGAGATCTCCGTGATCGATTCTCACGTCCTGAGCTCGGTGATGCTCTCAAATTCGCCGTCATCTCTCTCGTCGTACTCCCTCTTCTTCCGAATCAGAAATTTTCGATTATCGATATGTTCCAATTTGCAACTGGGAGCATCGTAGAAAATCCTCACGTAGTACTCTCGATGGATTTTTTTAATCCATTTGGTATATGGTTCTTCGTCGTGATCATGGCGGGGGTCGAATATGTAGGATATATACTATCCAAAGTACTCGGCAATCGTGGAGGCATGATCGCATCAGGAGCTATCGGTGGCATGATATCGTCGACGGCAACTACGGCCGCTATGACAAACAAGTCTAAACAACATCCAGAGCATCGCAATGCCTATATCGCAGCAACTCTCATCGCCTCCACCATCATGTGTATCCGTGTGATCGCTATATCGGGGTTTTATAGTCCGGTCATCCTCAGTGTCGTCATGATACCCGCTCTCTGTATGCTCGTGGGGCTCGGTGGTACTGCATGGTATTTTTTCACTCGATCACAAGGAGTATCTACGGGAGATAGCGGGCTAGCTATCATAGAGGAACATGCTCAGTACGAGAGTCCATTCCGACTGATCCCTGCGATCCAGTTCGCCGGAGTGATCGTGATAGTCAAGTTCCTCTCTGGACTTGGTATCATATACAAGGAGTTTCTCAATCCTCAGATATTCAACTATGCACTCGGTGCTATATCAGGACTTGCTGATGTCGATGCGATCACACAGGATATGGCATCCAAGGCATCTGAGGGCAATATCGCACTCACGATAGCTGCCTCGACGATTCTCATCGCTGCGATGTCAAACAATCTGGTCAAGGCATCTATCGCATACCGATTTGGGGAAAAGGTATTTGGACGATCTGTCGCTACTGGATTCGGTCTTTCGATCATATTCGGACTCGTTGCTATCATAGTGATGAATGCTGTAGAGATATGAGCTGCTATGGGAATGTAGCAAAAAGATTTGCCGAAAAATAAAAAATAAATATCATCACTTGGCGATGATATTTTTATTGTTGCATTAGTACTTTTCACTTATTAACCCTTCATCACATGAGCAACTCACTCAACAAGGTACAAATCATCGGAAACCTCACGGCAGAGCCAGAGGTACGAGAAACTCCAAACGGACAGAAGGTAGCAACATTTTCCGTCGCCACCAACCGTAAGTGGAAAGATGCATCAGGTATGCTCCAGGAAGAAGTCGAATATCACAACTGTGTCGCATGGCGAGGACTCGCAGATATTGCAGAACAGTATATGCACAAATGAAAGAAGGTCTATGTAGAGGGTTATCTCAAAACTCGGAGCTGGGATGATACTGCAGGAGTCAAGCGGTATAAGACAGAGATCGTATCGGACAATGTGATCCTCCTCTCCTCTCCAGGTGGAGCAACTGGAGGCAACGAGTATTCTCAGACTGATGCCGCTCCGCAGGAGCAGACAGCACCGAGGAAGTCGAAGGCAAAAGCAGAAGAATCGATCTCCATCGAAGATATTCCTTTTTAGGAAATAGAAGTCTATATATAAAATCCCCTCAAATATTTGAGGGGATTTTATATTTTATGAGAGAAATATGATTTCTTCTATACTTTTTGTAGATCAATATCTATATCAATAGTCTGAAGTGTGTTACGGAAAATACTATCAACGAGTTTTTGTCCTGTGAAAGTAGCATCAGTGATAATACTATATTTTCATGATTCTGGATCATAATGAGTCTTTGGAAGATTTTTGTTTGTTTCTAGATGCATGATCAAAAGTTCATCCAATATACTTTTTCTTTCTTCTGAGTTTTTTGATCGGAATGACTCTTTCATTTTAGGTGTTGGATTATTTCCGATATCTAGCCATCCTTCTTTGTGCAAGTTTTTCATGATATCTTCTGGATTTTCTGGTCATGATACATATGCATAGGTACCACCTACAGCAAGGAGTGCAACAGCTCATATTGCGAGTCTTCATTTTTTTGGTACTTTTGTTGCAAGATCTGTGAGGGCTTTGGTTACGGCAAGATTGGCAATTGGAGCTTTTGCAAGAGTAGAGATATTGCGAGTTCAACGAACCGCTGATCATGCGGCATTCACAATATCTGTTATACCACGAAATGGTGCCATTGCAAGAGTTTTAGCTCATTGTCATACAGCTCAATGGTACATCATAGAGCTTCCTATAGCAACTTGATTTGCTACACGGACTGTTTCGAATACAGCTACTCAGCCTATAACTCCAGTAAGGGCTATATCTCAAAATGGCGGTATTTTTCCTTCGCTCATTATTGATTTGATATCAACGCTCTTATCCATGAGCATGCTTACTGATCAATATGCTGGAACAAATACTGTTTTTGCTACATCCATCATGCTTTCATATACACCACCTTTTTCATTTTTATTAGCCATAGCAATGGATCCAATACTAAAGAGTATAGATGTAGCAGGAATTAGCTCAGCGAGTCACTTGAGTCATCCAGGAATTACAGCTAAGAATGCTCGAAGTTTTGATACATCTTTTGCGTCATCAATATGAAGGAGCACTGAATCGGCACTTCTCGCCATTTTCATATTTTTGAGAGCCAATAGGGGCGTTCAGAGAACATTTTTAATATTTCCTGCCAGGAACATGTTTTTTTGTTTTGCAAGGAGATCATCTGTTGTTTCCATATAGTGTCGAATTGATCATTCTGCACCACCTATATATTTGTTTCCTGTAATTTTTGCGGTTTTTCACAAAGTTTGAGTAACTTTTGGATCAAAAAGTTCCTGTGCCATTTTTTGCTGAAATGCTTCTTTTTTTCACACTAATCATTCAAGTTCAGTAATATCGGTAATATTGATTTTTTGTTTTATAGCTGCATATTTTGCATCATTTTTGAGTAAATTCATCATTTTTGATGGATCCTCATTTCCCTTCAGTGCAAGATCCATCATCAGATAATTATGCTGAAGTCATTTTAGTCTAACTGATAACACCTCTAATGAACCTCACTTTGGACCTGTACCAAGAGTTGACTCTATTGTTCCAATATCTCTTGAGAGACTATCAAAATTCCAAGACAAGCCATTTCACAACATATGAAAGCCATTAACTCATGTTACTGTGTCCGTAAGCATCGCAATTCATCCTGCTGCAATTCCTGAACTGACCATACCAATAGTCTTCCAGAGAAGACCATTCACCGCATAAAGCTGTACACGAGCAAGATCCAATGCATGAGAGTCACCTCATTTTGCTTTCTCAGAAAGGAGGCCTGACCATTCTATCATATTCATTTGCATATCCACAAATGGGAGTCAATCGAAGGTTAATTGAATAAGATTCTTCGATGGCTCTACAACGGTATTGTAGATAATCTTATGAGTAGGAATAATACCAGAGAGAGCAATATCGAAAAATGTACCAGCAGGGAGTTTCGCCATGAGATCCATATTAACATTAACTACGTCTCACATACGAGTTGTTCCATCTTTCATATATTGAGCTCTGATTTTTTCAAGAGTATCTGTATTGAGATTTTTTACGATAATAGTCTTAATCTTTTCTAACTGGCCTGGACTCAAATCTACTCATTTTCAGAAATATTTTTCTCAAATCAGTTTTCCAAGTGAGGTAGTCATATCAGAAACAATTTTCTCTTTATTAATTGGGGTTTTTAATAGTTCTTCTCACTTTTTTAGGGCTGCAGCCCCTTCTTTTTTAGCAGTATCCAATCAATCTTCTATTTTTTTCTGAGAAGTCTCCTCTTTTTTCTTCTCAGGATCTGCTATATTGAATCAGAAAAATTTACCAATACTTCTGAGAAACCCCATGATTCCTGTTGCTTCAAGAAGAGTCTTTATAGTATCACCGAGTCACTTTATTGAGGTAGACAAGTCTGATAAAAGTCATCCCTTTACTGCTGTGAGTTTACCTATACCAGCTGTCATCTTCGTGAGATCTCCATCTGCGTTGACAATATCAGATACTGCAGATAGAGCTGATTCTCATGACTTTGTAGCTTGTTCTTTCATGACTATACCTGCAGTTGTCACACTAGATAAGAGTAATTCTGGAGTTGCTTTCTTCGCAATATCTAGTCCATCTTTTCATATTTCTTTTGCCTTATCTGCTAGTTCTGCAACTTGTATACGACTGAGCTCTTCCTTGAGAGCCTTTGCCTTGTCTCGTGGATCGAGTCCTGCGAGTCGATCGAGATCTACATCTACCATCTTGAAAAACTTCCGATCAGGAAGTTCTTCAGTCTTGAGTCAGAGTCTCTGAGCCAGTGCATCACGACTGAGCTCTATGACTTTTTTGGGTAATTCTGAGAGTATGTTTTGTGGAGTTTCTGGAAGTTGAGACATAGTACTGTAGTATAATTATTTATTAGCCTCTTTTACCTTAGTATATACTGCTGGGATAACATTGTATCCTTCTGTAACGATGAATCATCTTGCTATTCCCATATATCGGTATGCGAGAATCTGCCAAAGCATACCTCATATATTTTTGATACCATCTTCACTCATAGGATTCCAATCACGTTCTGTTCCATTGAGATTAAAAAATGCTTCTATTACTTCTGTAATACCTGTTCAAATAGTAGCTCATTTCCAGCTTACACTTGAACGTCCAATTCAAGTTACTACACCAAAAATACTTTTTGCCCCATTTCATATTCATTTTGGTGCATCTTTGAAGGATTGAGCCAATGCATCCCATTTTTCTGAGCCATATTTAGCAATAAAATTTTGTTTTTCTGATGCACTTACAGCATCATCAATAGTAGCTTTTTCTGCTTTATGAATTGCATTCTTAGCAACAGTAGAATCAATATTTTTACTAGCAACTCCCTCAGGTACTGTTGATTTTTTTGGTGGTATCGCTTTTGCATCGCTTATGCTCTCAGGAGTAGCTTTCTTTTCAGTGCCAGTTTTAGCTTCATTTGCCTTATTCAGGGTTATATTTCCTTTACTATCTACAACAAAATCCGCTTGACTTTTTGGCTTTCCAGTACTAGCAGATGTATCTGCCTCAACTCGTACTCATGTTCTTGGTGTAGCTACTTGTCGCACCTCCATATCTCCATTATTACTTTTGCCTGCAAATACTCGTCCTGCTCACTTAAATATAGTAGCCATGAGCATAGCCTGAGCCATCTGTTCTAGAGTCCAGTTATCACGACGATCAAATACTACGGATCCAATAGCTGCACTCGTACCAAAAATAGCAGATCCCTCGATAGCTACTTGACCTGTGAATGGGAGGATATTTTTAGCAAATCATGCACCTTCTTTGAACGCAAGTATACCAGTTCTCGTGAAGACTTCGCCGATTCCTCTCATCACTCCCATCATCGCAATAGACTGAACATATCACTCCTTGGAGTGCATAGATGTGAGATCTCCATTTTCTATGAGACTACGAGTAGTTGCACCACCAGCCTCAAACGCCACACCACCACCGAGTATTCGAGCAGTCGTTGTGAGATATTGTTTTGTTTTACTCGCTGCATTGTATGCTTCTAGTACTCTCACTCCTCGAGTTGCATTGACTCAGAATGCAAGAGCATTGATCGCAACAGTACCTGCACCCATAGTGAGCACACCTGCACCGATTGCCACTGCCTCCATACCGATCATTGCTGCCACTTCCTTAGATATTTCCCATGATCTATCTGACATCTTCGTACTTCCTGCTCATAGGATATTCTGGAGGAGAGAGAGCTCTGGAGAGAGATCTTTTTGATTATAGAGGTTCTGGTACACGATCTCTCGTTTTGCAGACATGAGGATAGTGAGTTTCTCATTGGCTACTCTAGCTGCTTCTATATCTATAGTTTTTCCTGGATTTTGTTGCTTGAATATATCAAGATATTGGACCTTATTTTTCATCCAATTACTATTTGCCTCGCTACGAGCCTTATCTATTGCTTCTCGGACTTTTGTGATTTGTTTTATATCGAGCTTGGTAGACGAAAGATCTCCATTTTTCACGATCATATCATCCGTCGGGAATCAGAATTTGCTCATAGTATCTTCCATGAGTTTTTGTGCTACAAGATCTGATTGTCCGAGTCTATCACGGATAAAACTGAGAATTGCGAATCTTCTAGCTTTTGATTCCTTTATATCCATTGCCTGATTAATCTTGTAGAGATCACTATCTTTGAGAAGATTATTATTACTGAATAATGTATATGTCCATTTTTTGACATCTACTATAAATTTTCCAGATTGGATATCGATGCTAGCAAAATCATTTTGTACTCATTTAAGAGTCGCATTATATTGTTCTTTTTTATCTGGATTTTTCAGGAGATACGCGTCAAGCATCAGTGAAAAATCTTGAATCAGTGAAACTGATTTTCAGAGGTTTTCTGGTGCATCTTTTGGGAGATTGAGGTTGACGAGAAGTGACTGCATATCTACTCGTTTGATATTTCACTTTGGTCATGTGAGGTAGTAGGCACCATCCTTGAGCACTATAGTCTGCTTGGTAGCAAATATTTCTGGGAGAGCATCTTTTGTTACTACATTTTTAGATACTATAGCTTTAGTTGCTGGTTTTACTGGTGTATTCTTTTTTGGTAGTTCGGCTACTCATCCAGTGGTGGTATCTAATATATTATTTTCAGGTGCTACTGGTGTTGTTTTCTGTTTTTTTTCTGTTGGTGCAACTGCCTCTTGAGGCTTCAGAGAGTCAACTACAGAGATAGTAGGTACGAGTGGTTTTGTGTCTAGTATTTTTTTTGGTTGAGTTGACTCATAGATACGGAACCATCTATTGAGGAGATTGAGTATATCAGTATCTGGCATATTCTCATGGCGAGAGTTTTGTCGACTATATTCAGCGAGAGCAAACTGATTGAGTCACTCCATATCACTACGAGTGAGTCCTGCACCATTGGCATCAACGGCTTTTTTGAGATCTGATATATTTTTCCACTTGATCTCCTCAGAGAGTGCACCAGACTGAGCACTCGTAGATCGTAGTGATTGATCATAGAGCTTGATATATCTCTCATAGAGAGCTTTGATCTCTGGCGATGACTCTGTTGCAAGAGCTCATTTCACTTCATCATAGAGAGCTTTTGGATCTGTATTTCGGAGTTTTTTGAGATTGTCGATACCGACATCGAGAGCGGTTTCTACGAGAAACTTGTTTGGCATATACTGGAGTATGAGAAAGTAATACTATTTACTTTTTTACATTATCATAATATATTCATTTTTGCAAGTTTTGCATGAGTTTTTGGTATACAAAATCCCATCTGGCTATCAGATGGGATCTTTATACTCAGATAGTATCTATCGACTCACGAGATCGTCGATCATCGCACTCTGTGTGTTCTCATCGAGAGTGCCCGTAGTTTTGATATTTTTGGATTTTTGATATTTTCTCAGGGCGAGGAGGGTACGAGAGTCCATCTTCCCATCAGGATTACCCGTATAGTATTTTCATACTACGAGGAACTCTTGGAGTTTGGATATATTGTCTCCTGATTGTCGGAATTTTGGTTGTCCAAATACAGATACCTGAGACTGAGCATCACTGTATTCTGTTTTATAGATGTCATGATCGGCAAGGAGGGATTTTTTAGATTTTTCTATTGCATCGAGCTCTGTCTGTCGACGAGTGATATAGGCTGCGTGCAGTGTTGCGAGAGTCGATCTCGTCTTGGGACCATAGGTACCAGCTGCTTCATCATCACGTGATGAGATGAGCCCGTTATCGAGCTGGAACTCGACTATCATACTACGAGTATCCTTACCTGAGAAGTTATATCCGAGATCGGCAAATGCAGATATCACATCAGATGATAGTCCTCAGACAGAGAGCGATCCTACTGGAGGATACTGATTGAGATCTACCCGACCAGTATCGATCCCAGTGAGATCGATAGGAGCGGCTTTGCTCTCTGTGACGATACGTCATGTCACCGTACGGCGTCCCCAGGCGATGGTCCGACGCAATGCTACATCTCCATACCCCATCCAGATATCGATACGATCATGAGCCTGTCCTCGGACATAGGCCTCGACGATAGCACCACCACGATCCTCGACTCTACCGAGTCCCAATCCATCAAAAAAAATCTGCGTCCCAAAAGCATAAGTCTTCGGAGCCGCAAGCATACCTGTAAATACAGGGGTACCACTCGCACCATGAGTACCTCGACCATTGAGACGGATATCTGCCTCATAGCTTCATCGGTAGTATGTTTTTTGTCCTGGGAGCGGAGAGTAATACGCAGTAACGATAAATGTACGTTCTATGCCTACATCCGCCGCAAATGATGTCTCACTCGGAGAGATCATAAGCGTAGCAAATAGGAGTGCTATATAAGTAAGGGGTTTTTTGTAGGCAACTCTCTGAGCGAGAGAGATGAGCTGTTGGATCGACTGAGAAAAAAAGAAACGAAA
>JAYSSB010000129.1:0-3615 GCA_043720755.1 Candidatus Altimarinota bacterium
GTATACCCATATCAGTAGCAAGAGTCGGTTGATATCCTACCGCTGATGGGATACGCCCGAGGAGAGCTGATATCTCAGATCCCGCCTGAGTAAATCGGAAAATATTGTCTACGAAGAGGAGGACATCTCGCTTCTCGACATCACGGAAGTACTCAGCCATCGTGAGACCTGTGAGGGCAACTCGAGCACGAGGACCTGGAGCCTCGTTCATCTGACCAAAGACCATGGCAGTCTTATCGATTACTCCTGAGTCTTTCATCTCATGGTAGAGATCATTTCCTTCACGAGTACGCTCTCCGACTCCGGCAACTACTGAGTATCCACCATGCTCAGAGGCAATATTGTGGATCAGCTCTTGCATGATGACCGTCTTCCCTACTCCTGCACCTCCGAAGAGTCCCACCTTACCACCCTTGAGCATCGGAGCAATGAGATCGATGACTTTGATACCCGTTTCGAATATCTCAGTTTTTGTCGAGAGCTCTTCGAAAGATGGTGACTTGCGGTGGATCGGATCTCGTCTCTCAGTCTTCGGGGCCTCCATATTATCTATCGGATCACCCAGCACGTTGAACATACGACCCAATACAGCCTCACCGACAGGCACTGAGATCGGAGCCTCAGTTGCGATGACCGTGAGCCCACGTCGTACACCATCGATAGGATTCATCGCGATGGTACGGACGATACCATCTCCGAGCTGTTGCTGTACCTCGAGTACGAGCTTGGTCGGAGCACCTTGTACCTCGAGTGCTTCGTAGATCTGAGGGATATATCCATCAGTGAATGCGACATCGACGACGACACCGATGATCTTGGTGATGATACCTGAGTGAGCCATAGGGAAAAAAAGTGAAAATATAACGGGCGGATTATAGCGAAAGTGATCCAAAATGCAAAGGAAAATGTGAGGGATTTTTATCCTCGCATCCGATCGAGTATGACGGCCGTTGCAACTCCAGCATTCAGCGACTCAGCGAGGCCAAATCTTGGTATCGTGATCTTGTCCGTGATATAGTGTTCGAGACTCGCAGATATACCATGTGCCTCACTCCCGATCACGAGATATCATCATTCATTTGAAAAATTTTTCGTATGAGTACTCTCTCCATCGAGATAGGCTCAATATATTTTTCATCATATTCCGGACAGATATAGATCTATATCAGTATAGAAAACTGAAATACGAGTAAAAGACCCCATTGTTGCCATGAGTACCTTGGGATTGTGACAATCAACAGTATCTCGTGATGCGATAATATGAGATATACCATACCAGTCACAGATACGGATGATAGTACCGAGATTGCCTGGATCATTGATCCGATCGAGGACGAGTACGAGTTGGTTTTTTTCGATTTTTGGTTGTATCTGAGGTTTCATCTTGATGAGCAATATCCCCGAGTCATTGCTCGTGAGTGTCGTGATACGAGTGAGCTCAGTCTCTGAGACAATAGTATGTGGGAAGTTGTATTCGCTGTTACCTGCGAATTCTTCAGAGAGATATCACTCTACAATGGTAAAATCTGAACCTATGAATTCACTCATACATTTGCGTCACTCCACGATAAAAAGCCCTTCAGAAATGCGAGTTGACTTATCATGGAGAGATCTGATATATGCAATACTAGATTTGGAGATCATACTAGATGAGTTCCTCGAGTCTGAGGAACTGAGGAGTAAGATAGTAGAGGAGGGAGAGTTCGCCTGATTTGAGGCTTCCCCAACCCATCGTAGTAGGGAGTGCTAATACTACGAGAGATCATTTTTTCATAGAGGGGACCTCATCTCATGAGAGATATCGAGCAAATTCTGTGATCTCATCATTGTGCCCGACGATCATGAGTATATCTATATTTGTTGACGTTTTCTGGATAGCATCCATATAGATCTGATTAGTACTTTGTCCTTTGGATCGTTTTCATACATAGAGCTCGTCCACATACTCTATATCTGATATCTTATATTCTCATGCGATGATCGTGGCAGTCTCTCGGGTACGCACTGCTGGACTCGACATGATCTGTCCCGGCTTGACCCCGATGAGCTTGAGATAGCGAGTGATGATCGTAGCGTATTCTCGTCACTTCGGCGAGAGTGGGATATCGATATCCGAACCAAAAAAATTACCAGATTCGAGGGTATGCCCATGGCGTACGAGGATGATTTGTTTCTTTTTGATATTGTTGTACATATACTAATCTTATAGAAAAAACTCATTGAAGCAAGCAATGAGTTTTTTTCTGTTTTCCTTTTTTATTTTTTATTTTTTAGTTATCCTTCATACTCTCAACACCACTCACGATTTCAGAGACCTCTTTGGTGATAGCTCATTGTCGAGCTTTATTATAGATGAGTGTGAGTGAAGCTCCTTTTTTATTTGCACTGTCTTTTGCATTTTTCATAGCAACCATACGAGCAGCATGCTCAGAGGCTCGAGACTCGAGGAGAGTCTCATGGATCATCGCATCGAGGATCATCGGGATAGTATAGTCTACTATAGTAGCGATATCTGGCTCGATCGTATAGCTTGCGAGAGTCTCTTTTTCGAAAGTTTTTCCAGCAGATTTGGTCAAAAATAACTCTATATCTGCCTGATTGATCGGGAATATTGTCTTGACTACTGGGAGTTGTGTGATCGCTGATACGTAGTGATTGTATATGATCGAGAGTTTGCTATATTTGCCTGTCTGCCACTCAGAGATCGCAAATCTGACGATACGACGAGACTCAGCGACAGTGAGAGGATCTTTTATTTCATCTGAAAAATCAGCGAGCATAGACTGCCCAGTCCGCAGGATAAAATCTCGTGAACGCTTCCCTACTGTGATATAGTCATACTCACGTGTATATGGAGTATCACTATCATCACGGATATACTCAGTCGCTTTTTTGAATACATTGACGTTGTAACCTCCACAGAGACCCTTCTGAGCAGCGACGAGGATGATGAGCTCACGAGTAGCATCTATCGGCGATACTCCATAGCTCCCGAGGACTGATTCCTCGTGTGAGACACGAGAGAGGATCTGGAGTGCTGCGAGTGCAAATGGTCGCAATGAAAGAACACTCTCTTGCGACTTTTTCATCTTGACTGTCGAGATGAGCTCCATCGCCTTGGTGATCTTACCAGTATTTTTGATAGATTTGATGCGAGCTTTTATTTCTTTACCTGATGCCATAGTTTATTTTATTGTTTGTAATATTTCTCGAAATCTAGATTGAAGCAGATATAATCAAGTTAATCAAATTCATATCAGCCCAATATCAGTCACTACTTGATTTATATCAGAGGAATTAAAACGATTATCGTATATACCTAAGAATAGTGCAGTACTGGTTAATCAGGATATTATGAGATCATCACACTTAATTTGTTGGACAAATCAACCAATGTTATTCCTAGTACTTTCCATAAAAAGAAATGTTAAGATACAACTATCTTAAATTTTTTATCTCAAATTACAATTATTTTTTCTTTGTGAAGAGTTCTCCGAAATTCTCGAGAAATGCTCAGAGTGACGCCTTGGTCTCATCGGAGAAGTCTTTGGTATCACGGATTGCTGTGAGTATCTTCTCCTCACGATCAAGTGCGACATAGAGATCTCGCTCGTA
>JAYSSB010000130.1:0-31652 GCA_043720755.1 Candidatus Altimarinota bacterium
TCAACAAAATATGATTCTTTATGGTACTGAATCAGAAAAAGTCGCAGCGCTACAAGAGGGACTCGCACAAAATCTCCGAGAGACGACTGACACTCTCAATGGAGTGGACGTCGCTAGTGCTAAAGCCTCAAGGCAATTTGGCGAAATACAAGAATCAATCGGAGGAGCACTTGCTCCGGCCTTTCTCGAGCTCACAAATTCTATCGTCCCGGTACTAACGAAAGTTACTGAATGGGTATCAGAAAATCCGAAACTTACTGCAACCATTGTCGCAGTCGCAGCCGGGGCCGCAGCACTTGTCACAGTGATCGGGGTGATCGGCTTAATTCTGCCGCCGGTCATCGCTGGATTCGGATTACTGGCCGCCGGAATTGGTCTCATCTCACTCCCGGTCATCGCAGTCATTGCCGTGATCGGAGCTCTTGGAGCTGCGATATATTTGCTCTGGAAAAACTGGGATACAGTAGTCGGATGGATGAAAGCGGCATGGACCGAACTCGGAGCAATCGTCAGCGGAATTGCAGAGGGTATCAAAAACGTCTGGACGTCTCTCGTGAAATGGATCGAGGATAAAGTCAAAGGCATTATCGATTCAGTGAAAAAAGCACTCGACGCGCTTGCTCAATTGCCGGGTGTAAAATCAGTCGTGAGCGTCAGCAAATCTGTCATCGGTGGAATCTCAGATTTTTTCCGGGCTGAGGGTGGTCCGGTCCGCGGTGGCGGATCCTACATGGTGGGAGAACGCGGTCCCGAAAGATTCATCCCGAAAACTGACGGCCGGATAATTCCATCCGGGAACTCAAGCGAGTCCGGAGTCACAATCATGATCAGCAACAATTCATTTATGGGGAAAGAGGGTATCGCTCGAGAGATAGGTGATGAGATTATGGATCAGCTTGGTCTCCGATCTAAATTGTCGTACTAAATATGATTACAGTCGAAATCGCCACAGTGAACGTCTCAGCTCTGATCAAGATGGGCTCTTTGACGATCACAGATCAAATAAATCAGGCGACTGATACGGCAACTTTTACGATTGAAAAGTGGCCGACTCGCACATTTACTCCGGAGCTCGGAAGCGAAGTTGTGATCACTATGAATGATGGTGTCAATCCCCCGTCTCGAATTTATGCCGGAGTGATCATTGAAATTGACGCAAGTACGATCGGAAAAAATCATCTCGAGTTTTCTATAAAATGTAAAGACTACTCGCAATATATGGATCGACTGCTCATCGTCGATCGATTTGATAACACGAATGCTGAATCGGTGATCAATACTCTCGTGACGAGTTATGCTGCGGCTTACGGATTCACCACGACCGGCGTGAATGCATCGGGGATCTTAATTAAATCAATCTCATTTAATGAAATTACTCTCTCCGGAGCGCTCGATAAAATTGCACGTCTGATCAATTACGTGTGGTATGTCGATTTTTACAAAGACATTCACTTCTTTCCTAAAAATGGAGAGACGGCTGCATTTGATATTACTGACACGGCCGGAAATCATATTTTTAAATCACTTAATCTCAAAAAAGATTTCAAACAGATCCGAAACTCAGTCAAGCTCCGCGGCGGTGACGTCCGAGGGATTTCTCGAAATGAGCCGTTTCTCGGAGATGGATTTCGGACAACATTTGCACTCGCAAATCGATTCGCTGAAAAGCCGACAGTTACGATCGCCGCGGTCCCGGTGACGGTAGGGATCGAGTACCTACAAGATGAAACTCTTTTTCAATGGATGTGGTCATATACTGAAAAATCTTTGCGCCGTGTAGCCGGTGCGCTTACTGCATCAACTCAGGGAATCGCCACTGGAATTCCGCTGCGGCCGCTTGTGGTCGAAGTTGCTGACGGCATCTCAATCAGTCAACATGGACTCTATCAATACTATATCGAGAATGACAAAATTGAGAATCGAGACGAGGCAATTCGATACTGTATCGCGGAGCTGCAAAGTTATTCCGAGGGCATTCGGGCCGGATCATTCAGCACGTACAGATCTGGGCTCCGCTCAGGTATGGGAATTTTGATCAATAGCACTCTCCATGATGTAAACGAGAGATTCGTGATTCAGTCGGTACAATTCAGAATGATCTCTAATGAAAAGTATCAATGGTCCGCACAGATCGCGACAGCAAAAACTCTCTCAATTATCGATGCTCTGCAAATGCTACTCGTAAAAGAGCGACTCAATTCTGGGGACGATGAGACACTTTTGAAATTTATTCAATTTGAGGATCGTTTTTCAATGACGGATGCCGTGGGAGCGATCACTGCCACTACAACTGAAAATTATCTGGTCGAGCAAAATATCCCGGGATCTGATAGCTATCCAAATCCGGCTATAGTGAATAAATCAACGATCTCGGTATAATTACTTATATGAAAAACGGCACAATCAATCCTCATGATGATCACAGCACTTCCGAAAATAAAGAATCTTTGATCTCTCTTGATATGAGTATAAATTTAAATGATCAGCCACAGTCAAATCAGGTTTCAGAATTCGAGCAGCATGGAGCTTTTAAAATGCGTGGGCGATATCAAATACTATCTCTAAAGCCAAAGCCGGAATGGATCCCGGATGCAGTGTGGCTTGATATGGTCCGAACTGGAAAAGCGGATGAATTTATCATCTCTCGCTCCCCTACCATTGAAAATTTGATTATGCTTGATACTGACAAAGGATTAAATCTCATCATGCAGCATTTAAATGCCGTTACTACCTATCCGCTCGGAGTGAGCACTCTTTCGATCGGTACTGGTACGAATGCTCCAACGTCAACTGACTCAAATCTGCAAACTCCGGTCACGACAGGTATTGCAAAAGCAGTCGGAGCCGTGACATCTCCAGGAGTATTTTATTCGGAATGGTTTATCACTGATACTGAGCTGCCTAATGGAACGTATAATGAGCTCGCACTTTTTTGTGGATCGCAAATTTTTACCCGATCACGAATCATTCCGGGCCATGTCAAAGCAGCACTTACTGACACTTTAATCGTTTACACAATCACTGCATCGAATGCATAATATATCTATATGGGATTACTAGCAGGTGAAAAAATAAGAGAAACAGATTTTATTTTGACGGCTCAAGCCGGTGAAAATATATCAGTTGGACAAGCGGTCATGGTAGGAAACGGCACAGATTCAGGCGCCGTTATTTTGCAAGTAACCACAAGCGATAACGCGAGTCAGGTGTGTAGTGGTACAACGTGGGTCGCTCAAAGAGTGCGATTTTCTGCAGTCCGAAATATAACTCACATCGGATTTCGACATGATCAGCAACAATCAGTCCCTATGACTGTTCGTATTCGAGCGACGCTCACTGGAGCAGATCTTGGATCCGGGACATTTAACCCGGGCTCAACAAATGGCGGAACTGCATATCGAACAGTAGCTCTCGGCGCTGCCGTCAACTTGAGTCCTAATACTGACTACTATGTGATTTTTAGTGGTGCTTATACACTTTTTGGTCAAACTACGAGCACAGATCCAAACGGAGAAGCTCGCGTATCAACTAACAGCGGTGGAGCGTGGGCTCTCCACGGTACAGCGGCCGACTGGGGAGTTTATCTAGTCGGTGGAATTACTGAGGCCGGAAAAATTTATAAAGCCCTGGACTCGCTGCCAAATCAATTCATCGGCTTTGCAGAGGAAACACGAACGGCAGCACAAAATATCCGAGTGAATCCTCAAATGGTAATTCATGATTTATTGACTGGACTCGCTGCCGGAACTCGGTACTTTCTCGGTCCGACTGCCGGGGTGCTCTCAACCACTGGCACAAATTTGGTCGGGATTGCTATCAGTGCAACTTTATTCGTCAGAGATTATATGAAAATTTAATATATGGATATAGATATTTACAAATCTTTCGCAGTAGGATTCGCCATCGGCGCCACTATCAGCGGATATATCGGTTTTCATTTTGGAAAAAAGGCAAGTAAAAAAGCCGCAAATCCGGAATTCAGAATGATCATCGCCTCAGTCATTGTCATGATTTGGGGTATTGCTCACGTACTCTCTTTACTTACTGGTCAAACAGTAGATCCGTGGTTAAATGCTATCATGGGAGCAGTGGCCGGATTCTTATTCGGCGATGGTCTCGTCGAGACTTTCAAAAAATAAAATATGTTTATGAGCACGATTAAAAGGAAAAAGTATGCAATCACTGGAGCCATCATCGGGGCTTTTCTACTATCCACACTCTCCATGCTAGTTGACATTGTCGCTCAAATTTTTGGTATAATCTAAAATATGCAATATAAAGATCCCGGCCTATTGGACGAAGATCGATCGGCCGAAGAAATGCGTCAGGATTACTTTTTCGAGGAACTTGTCTCAGGTCCGGCGCCGGTTTCCTGGCGTGAAAAAAAATTAACTGAGTGGAGATCATTCCCTATTTATGATCAGAATGGATCTGGATCATGTGTCGCTCAAACTTTGCGGAAAATGCTTGGGATCTATGTTCACACAAAAACTGGCAAATTTGTACCACTTTCCGCATCTCATATTTATCAGCGACGTAGCAACCGGCCATCATCCGGAATGCATGGACATGATGCTTTCAAGATTGCTCAGAAAGGTACAACTCTTGAGATCCTTGCTCAGTCTGAAAAAATGACTGACGCAGCTATGGATGAAATGCCGGTCAATGATTTTAATGCATCTATCGGAGAAGTATTTAAAATCGGAAATTATGTCGCAATAAAAGATCTAAAGATTGATACAATCGCATCAATCATTGAGCAAACAAAAAAGGGGGTGATGGTCTGGTTTTATTTTTCGTCTGGTATTAAGCCAAAAGAATGGATCGACGTCCCTACAGTGCAACATAAAGATCTCACGGTCTCAGGATCTAATACTGCTCGCCATTCGGTCACTGCAGTCGATTTCACTTTATACAAGGGTAAAAAAGCTCTGATCATTGAGGACTCATGGGGTCTGGATGCTGCTATGCAAGGGCGCAGAATCATCACTGAGGACTTTTTCAATGCCCGGTGCTACTATGCAGCACATTTCATGAATTTCGCTCTTGAGGATCAATCTGAGGCCGTTCCGGAGGGGAAACCGCGTCACACTTTCTCTGCAGATCTGGATTTTTCAGTTACCATCACATATTCAAACGATGTCAAGATGCTGCAGAATTGTCTCAAGTATCTCGGACTCTTTCCGACAAATGTCGAATCGACCGGATATTTTGGAGCAGTGACTCAAAAAGCCATCGAGAAATTTCAACTTAATGAGGGAATTTCTACTCCGGGAGTCGCTGGATTTGGCCGCGTGGGTCCACGGACTCGGGCGGTATTGAATCGTTTATTCGCTTAGTAATTAAAAATATATGGAAATCAATGATTTCGTCGGAATTGTAGTTGTGGGAGCTTTGCTCTCTGGTATCGTTCAGGCCATTAAAAATCGATTTGGAACTGAGTCAGGTGAGACTAAAGCTCTCACAATCTTTCTCGCTCTGATCGTCGGCGCGGCTTACGTCGCTATCCGCAGCACATCATATTTCGAGACTGTCATTCTGGTACTCTCGAGCGCATCTGCCGTGTACGCACTTCTCATGCGATAGAGACCGTCCCGGGCGGATCCCGGATCATTATGAAAAAAGACATCATCGATCTCGCGATGATTCTCACATTCGCTGCATTCTTTTTCGGTATTATGCCGACTCCACCACTCTCTGAGAATCATCACGATCAGACTCTGATTGCGTCATCGACTCCGGCATTCGTACCGATCGATCTCGCTTTAATTTCTGTACCAACGACGACAATACTGACTCCGAAATTAAAGGCGGAGCCGGGGAAGTCAGACGGATATAAATGGCCGGGTGATCTCATGAGAATTTGCTCATGTGAATCGACTGGCGGTCCGGATAATATGCCACGGCATTTCGATCAATTTGGAGAAGTGCTCAGGGGGAAAGTAAATCACAATGACATCGGCATGTGTCAGATCAATCTCACGTATCATGAGGCTGAGGCGACACGAATCGGACTAGATTTATTTGATCAGGATCAAAATTTTGAGTATGCGGTCCGGCTTTATGAGTCGCAAGGATCGCAGCCGTGGTCATGGTCTCAATCGTGTTGGGGTCAGTAAAAAGAAAAAATCTGAGTCATCTGACTCAGATTTTTTCTTTGCACTGATCCCCCACTCCCCCACTCATGACGTCTCTCAAATGATCAGTTTTGAGATATTTCATCGACGATCAAGAGGGGAGGGGAGTGGTAAAAATAAAAGCAAAACATCCGAGAAAGCGTTATATATAGCCGTATATTACTGGGGGAGTGGTCGATGTATATTCAAATATACAAGCAATCAAATATCCGTATTTAAAGTATTTAAAATCTATCCCCGGCCGATAAAATCTCGGATTGACGCGATGGGTATATCATAAATATAGGTCCGCTCTTTTAAGGAGGTCATCATGGATCATCAACGGCAGCCGGAGACATCTCATGAAATCCAGCTCGAGCTCGCACTCGAAATCTATCACTCGCCTATTCCGACGCCGCGGCCGGTCGAAGCGCAATCGCGTCCATTCGTCTGCCCGGGATACTGCCCGATCTGCCCGAAATGCCGGGAATCAAACTGAAAGGAGGTGATCCAATCTAATCAGGCGGAAAAAATATCGCCGACTCCCCTACTCGCTCCCACGAATTTCGTGGGAGTTTTTACTTGTCCACACAATCCACAGTCTCCCCACTTTGCGAGCGATGATGATGCGCTATAATGACGAACAGATGAAGCGACGGAGGTGCTCTTTGACAACTAAATATCAAAGTTATAAAAATTTAATTTAATTCCGCTTATGGAAAAACAATCAGTCGATGTCATTGCGACATTCGACGCCGCTGACGGCCGTGTGGTCGTCAAAGAAGTTACTCAATACCGTCAATATGAAAGAGATGATGTCATCGAATTCATGGCGGAAAACGGAAAGCGCTATATCGCGTATGTGGGCGACATCATGCTCATGTCTCGAATGAAGCTCTCCGCACTATCAATCTAATTTATAACAGATGTCAAAAATTCAAATTCGCAAGGCGGAGCGTACAAAAGCAAAGCTCCGACTCGCAATCGCTGGACCGTCAGGATCAGGAAAGACGATGGGATCATTAAAACTCGCAAAAGGACTCGGAGGCAGAGTGTGTCTAATTGATACAGAGAGGGGATCTGGGGATCTCTATGCAAATCTCTATGAGTACGACGTTATTACTCTCGAGCCGCCATTTAAGCCGGACATCCTTATTGAAGCGCTTAATGCTGCAGAGGCGGCCGGATACGATGTGATCATCGTGGACTCTCTCTCTCATTTCTGGGCTGACGAGGGTGGACTGCTCGATCAAGCTGACAAGATGGAATCAGCCGGGAAAAATCGATTCACGCTCTGGGCGGAAATTACTCCGCAGCATCGTCGTCTCGTGAATGCTCTGCTCAATTCACCAAAGCACATCGTCGCCACTATGCGATCAAAACAATCTTACGAGATGGAGAAAGACGAAAAGACCGGAAAGAATACTGTCAAAAAAATGGGACTCGCTCCGGTACAGCGTGAGGGGATGGAGTACGAATTCACTGTCTTTTTCGATGTCGATTCGACTCACAACGCGAAAGCCTCAAAGGACCGGACGAATATGTTTGGGAATGAGTATTTCAGAATCGATGAAACAATCGGGAAGCGGATTTTCACATGGCTCAATGATGGGTCCGTGGACGTCCGTGGGCTCAAGCGTGACATTCTCTCTCAGATGAAAGACCGTCTCGAGATCGCGATGCCAAAAGAGACTCATGAGCTTGCTCAATTTATTAAAGGTGCAATCATCAATCTGACTCGCATCGAATGGAAAGAGGAAAATCTTGAGGCTATTCTCGGAAAGCTAGTGAGTATCTCAGATAAAGAGTGGGCTCAAAAAGTGTCATGGGATCCAATCATTCCACTTGACGTCCCGGAGAAAACTCCAGCGCCAAAAACTACTCCGAAAAAGGCCGCAGCAAAAAAAGCCGCTCCGGTAGTAGAGCCGGAGCCGGAGGATGAAAAAGAAGAATTATCAGATGAGGAAATGGCTGCAGCTCTTTAATTATGAATGTAAATTCAGTCATGATCGTGGGCCGACTGGTCCGAGATCCGGAGATGAAATCACTGCCGTCAGGCGCGTCAGTGACGACGTTCTCGCTCGCTACGTCGAGCAGTTATAAAAAGGGAGACGAAAAAATTGAGGAGGTCGAGTATCACTCGATCGTGGTATATGGAAAGCAAGCCGACAACTGCGCTCGCTATCTGACAAAGGGTCAGATCGCCGCGATCGATGGGAGACTCAAGACGCGCTCATGGGAGAAAGATGGAGCAAAACAGTATCGCACTGAGGTCGTCGCCGATCGAGTGCAATTCGGTCCATCTGAGGGAGGAGATCAAAAAGCAAAACCGGCACGCAAAGAGTCGAGCGGTCCCGGTGATTACTCGCAAAATAAGAAGTCATCGCATTCAGTGCTCCCGGAATATCCGGATGAGGATATCAATCCCGATGACATTCCATTTTAGTCGTATGAATTCAGTAAATGTCGAAAATGCTATCATGAATGAAAGAGCTCGGATCCACGATGAGATCATGAAAATTGATCTCAAAGATTCGATCATCAAGGACGGTAAAGCGTTCGTCAGAGTGCCGGAAGTGCTCAAAATTATCGGATACGATATTCACGAGCAACCGATATGATGGAGGGAAAGTGGCTGATTTGGTCCATTGAGCATAATGCATGGTGGGCTCCAAGACGCTGCGGCTATGTTCAGTCACGCGACAAAGCCGGGCTATATACATTCGATGAAGCGTGTCAAATTGTCAGATCTGCGAACGAGCATCGAGGGAATTCTTTTCCATTCGAGGCGATGATCGCTATATAAATTAAATATGCAAAAGCAATATAAAATTCCAAAGTATCCGAGAGTGCAAGTCAATGAAAAACGTCACGCACTACTCGCGAAAGAGGCAGCAAAAGAGGGCGTCAGTATGATGAATCTAGTCGAAGCAAAACTAAAGCTCGCCGAAAAAGTGCTCAAGGGTCTCCGGGCTCAGGAAAAAGCGGCCGTAAAATAAATATGGAAAATTTAATCATAGGGATTATAGGGATCACGATCGGATTTTGTATCGGCCATATTCTAGGATCACGCCGGGAGATTGAACGTCATCGACTCTGTCATAGGCGACAGAAAGAGGCGCGAGAAAAGATGCATGGATTTAGTAAATTTTTAGGGATTGACATTGGTCATGAGATCGATCGCGCAGTCGCATTTCAGGCAGAAGTGAAACAGGGAAAGATCACATCAATAAAGCCGGTCGAACTGCCAAAAGATTTCGGAAAAATGAAAGACGAGATCAAAACAACTGAGACAGTGGTCCCGGTTATACGAAAAAGAAAGCCACGAAATGCAGCGCAGAAAAAAGCCGCTCGAGACAAAATGAGAATCTATCGCGCTCGAAAGCGTAAGGCCCAAAAATAAAATATGGGAAAGAAAAAATCAGATCTACTCGATGACGAGACATATACCGGGACCATTGAATCAAAGATTCAGCTCGAGCAGCTCACTCTAAAAAATAAGAGATGGGAGGCAAAACTGATCGTGAATACAATTCTCCCCCGGTCATACCATCGATACACAATCGAACTGTCACTCGATGAAAAGCCGTATCTCGAAAGAATTGAAGCAATCGAAAAAGATCTCCGATCATCACTTTTTGCTGAGGAAAAAGTCTCAAAGAAAAAATCAATCGAGACGATCAATGGAATTCAAAAAGAGCTCGATTCTATGCGTAAGCAGTGCGAAGAAATAAAATTCGGAGCAGTCGTGCAAGAGATAAAATATAAAGATGGAGAGACGGTCGTGATATGCCGAATCCCGGACGACGTTATTGAGCCGCTTAATCGGCAGAAATACAAAATGGATGCATATCGCATATTACTCACGCCAATCTATACAGAATAAATATGCAGCCATATAGAGATCACGAGGACATTCCGCCGCAATATCTCAATCGTCATGGACGGAGATCTGCAGTTGCTATCGCTCGAAAAAGACCATATCTCGCTCGTGTCGCTCGAGCAAAAGATCACATCGAAAGAGAAGTCATGAAACGCGCAGCCGGGCTCAAAGCTCGTATTGCGAGACATCAAGCTCGCAAGTCGGCCGCCGGTGCATTTATGAGTACACTTAAATCAGTTAAAATATGATCATTGTCATTTTTGTGGTAGCGATGCTCTGTCTGATCGCGGTGCTCGCGCCGATGGTCATGATCAGTAATAAAAAGCATCTCATGCTCATGATTCAGCGATCTCATGAGTACAAACTCGATCGAAAGCGAGGCAACTATCCGGATCCCGATCTCATGATCAGTGATTTAATTGAACTTAAAAGCAAGATTGTCGCTGATAAAAAAGCGATCGAAAAAGCAGATGACATTTACAAGGCAGCACTCTCATTCACTCAAGGTATATGAATCAATACACACAGGACCATCTCATCGTCTGGGATCTCGAGACAACCGGATTCGTCGGCGATGAAAAAGCGCAGATCATTGAAATCGGCGCCATGATATTCGAGGGTCCCGGAATGAAACTCATCTCGGAGCACAACTGGATTCTAAATCACGGTATCGAAATCCCGGAAAAAATTACTGAGATCACAGGCATCACGAAAGAATTGATCGATCGTGATGGTAAGGAGGCGATCATCTGTCTCCGGGAATTCACAGATCTACTCGTCGCAGTCATTCGTGGTGGAGGAATACACCTCACTCACAATGGATTCCGATTCGACATTCCGTTTCTCGTGAAACAGCACGCGCATTTTCAGGTGATGGATGATCAATACCAAAGGGAATTCCGGAACACTCTTGAATCTGCAGCCGTCGATACTGCCGTTTTATTCAAGGGGCGAAAGCTCGGATTTCATCCGAGAGAGAATGAATCGTCTCGACAATACGCTGATCGAGTCATGGATACTCGAGTATTTGGATTGAAATTTAATGTCGGTGTATGCTGCGATGAGCTCGGGATCTCCCGGGAGGGCATTGATCAGCATCGATCGAATGCTGACGTGTATCTTACAAGTGAGATATTCAAAAAACTGCTCGCCACTGCATAGACTCTGATCATGAATGAGTCAAAATTCAAAGATCTGAAATGTCCGGAATGTGACGCTCCGATGGAATTGGTATTCACGAATTATCGTTATAGAAACGGAAAGCAACGTCCGCGATATCAATGCATTCATTATCCGGATTGCTCAGGTGCTCACGGATCTCATCCGGACGGAACTCCACTCGGGGTCCCGGGTGATTCAAAGACACGAATGCTCCGACAATCGCTGCATGAGATATTTGAAATCAAGTATCCCGGACCGATCGAAAGAGTAAGGAAAAAAACGGCGCTCTGGTTATCTGGAAACGGATTCCCGGATCACATTGGAGAAATGTCGGCTATAGAATGCCGCACAGCTATCCACATAATTATCAACAAAAAGACGCAATCACACGATGATGAAAATCAGATGAGTGCGCTATAATGATTCGATATGGCAACGAAAAGGATGTTCGCAAAGTCAATCACTGATTCAGATGCATTTCTGGACATGCCGCTCTCATCTCAAGCTCTATATTTTCATCTCGGAATGGAAGCCGACGACGATGGATTTGTCGGCAATCCGAAACGAATTCAAAGGATCATCGGGGGGAATGAGGACGACATCAAAGTGCTGATCGGGAAAAAATTTCTGATCACATTCGAGAATGGAGTGGTGGTCATAAAACATCATCGCATCAATAACAACTGGGACCGGCACAACTGCAAGCGGACCACGTATCTCGATCAATTCAATCTGCTCCGTGTAAAAGAAAATAGAGCCTATACACTGGACGAAACCAAAGGAGACCGGGCTCAGACTGTTTTCAGTCTGGATTCAGTCTTTAGAGGAGAAGAAAGGAGAATAGAGGAGAAGAAAGGAGAGGAGAGTAAAACTCCGGCTCCGCCGTCGAAACCGTCAGCTCCCAAAAAGGAAAAAGCTCCGGAAAAAATCGCGTGTGGAGAATTTGGAAATGTGATGCTCTCTCAAGAGGAAAAAACCGCACTTGTCGATCGCTATGGATTTGCTACTGCAAAGCAGCTCGTGACATCTGCCGATCTCTACATCGGCAGCACTGGAACGAAATATAAATCTCACTATCTGACGATTTTAAACTGGGCTCGAAAAGATAAGGTCCCGGAACGATCAAAGACGGTCCCGATCAAAGACGCTCCGGAGATCCCACTGACTCAGGATCAAAAGAAAAAGATGGAGGAAATGCGGAGTCAGATCTCCGAGATGGTAAAATCAAAAAAATTCACCACTCAGTAACGGTCCTCATGTAGTCATATTTCTTGATTCTCATGGGGTACGTTCATCAAAAATTCACTTTATGAGAAATGCATCAGGTCGAGGGGTAAACCGCAGCAAAGCTCAAAAATGGGCCTCACAATGCAAACGATGCAAAAGCATCGAATCAGTGAAACCGGACGGACGCTCTCACTGGATTCCATCGATCGTCGATCTGCCGTCGCTGCAGCATCGAGAATGTCCGTCATGTAACATTAAATTCAAAGATGAAAAAGCCGAATTATAATCCGGAAATGTGCGAATGCTGCAGTCAGTCAAAGACTTATTTGCTCGCCATTGATCCGGGGACTATCAAGATCCTCAGAGCCGTAGCACGCGCAATCGGGATCAAAAAAGTAAACGTCATCCATGCTCACAAAGAGCTGCTCGCGAATGGATACATCACAGCAAACGAACGATCAAACATAGCTCGTCCGAGAGCTCATGGATTGATTGCAAAAGTGAAAGGTGAATCAATGGCCGGAAATTACTGTCTCACGAAAAAAGGAGCAGACTTTCTCCGAGGATCTCGAATCCCTAAATTTGCGATCATGAGTAAAACTCAGCATCATCAAATCGGATATCTTGAGCCGGAAGAATTGACAGTCACAATCAATGACGTCATGCGTGGAGAGGAATACTGGGAGGGCATAAATTACACGATTGAAGCCGGTCGAGTGGTCTATGATCCGGAGGGCGAAAGTATCACGATGCCACTTTTTGCACAGCAATGATCAAAAAATCAAACTGATCGCGCTACAATGAAAAAGGTCGAAACGATTATCCAACAAATTCAATCGATTGAAAAATATGTCAGAAGACAACATGACTGACGGCGCTCGAGCAGAAGCAGAAGCTCGAGAAGCTGATCAATCCGGTGAAGCTGAAACGTCAGCCGAAGCGGAAACAACTACTGAGGCAGCTCCGGAAACGGAAGCCGCTGCAGAAAGTACAGAAAGTGAGGACACAGCGGAAGCCGCTGCATAATCGTAATCTTTTAGATCTCGGGAGGGAGCTCCCGAGATCAATAAAGATCTCGACGATCTTTTTATCAATAGAATTTTCAAAATGGAAACACCATCACAGCCAAAAAATCCGATGATCGAAGCCGCTGAAAGATTCATCGAAAATATGACATGGTCACAGGACGCAAGCGATCATGAAAAAAGTCTCGTCAAAGGAAATATCATGGGATTTGTTTCGTCTCTCGGCGGTCAGATTCCGGCTGTCTCACAGTACGCATCAAAGCAAGCTGGATCACGTCGAAAGATATTCCCGATCGCGACTGAGATTCTCCGACAGATGATTACTGAGGGAGTAGAAGTTAAATATAAAATCATTTCAGGTCTCCCGGCTGACGCAAAGATTCTCGATATTTGCCCGGACATTTTCAATATGGGAAGCGCATCGCTACTCGTAGAATCTGAATCATTCGATCAGATTGCAGAGGGTGGTCAGTATCCGATGGGGAAAGATATCACGGCAGAGACAATCGCATGATCGAATTCACGATATATGGAAATCATGAGAACAAAAACGGCAATCCGCTCCCCAAAGCTCGCAAGACAGGGAGACAGCAATATACAGCGGCCGCTCATCGATACCATGATTATCTCGACTATGTCCGCACATCATTCATCGATCAATGCGCTCCCAACGGACGTGCAAAATTCGACGCGAAACATCTTTCATTCGTCGGACGAAAGCCGCTCAATACCGGAGATCGAAAATGCAAAATGTGGATCTTTATTGAGTATGGAAACAATGCTCACGGAGATCCCGAAAACATTTTCGGAGCCATCGCGGACGCCTTATTCGAGAACGACAAATATCTCGCCGGAGATATCGACTTTGCTCCGGACCCAACCGGAGAGGGACGTGTCTATGTCAAAATCGAAATCTCAGAAACTCGATGTGGTGTACCTACTCGGAAACGGAAGCAAGTGGAATGATAATGAGATCAGATATTCTCTCCGATCAATCGAGCTCAATCTGCCGCATCGTAATGTCTATATCGTCGGATCAAAACCGGCATGGATGCGAAATGTGATTGAGATCCCGGTCGCTGATTTTTATCAATCAATCACTCCCGGATTCAAAGCAAAAAACGCACTCTGGAAAATAAAAAATGCGTGCAATCGAATGGAAGTCACAGACAATTTCATTCTCATGAATGATGATTTCTATTTTTTGAAATATACTCCACAGGTCGAAACCTATCATCTTGGACCATTGATCGATGCAGAAAAAAAAGGAGCTCCACATCATTCTCAGTATGATCATTCTATTCGTCAAACAAGGCAACTGCTCACATTCATGGGGATGCGAGAGCCTTTAAATTTTGGATCTCATCATCCGATGATTATCAATAAAATAAAATTTATTAAGATGTCGGACGCTATGGATTGGAGAGGAAATCAGTATCTATTCCGAAGTGTGTACGGTAACATATACGAAAGACATCAAGCATTAAAAATGCGAGAGGATGTTAAAGTATTTAATACCGATGATCTCCGGAGACTACAACATCGAGCTCTTATCTCCACATCGGATGACGTCGTGCTGACGAAAGAATGGCACTCATTCATTCATGAAAAATTCCCGAGACCGTCGAAATATGAATATCATCAATAACACATGAGCAAAAAATACGATCAGAAAACAATTACTCAAGCGTGTAGTCTATACATTAAAGGAACTCCACTCCGAGCAATCTTAAAAGAGACAGGAATAAAATCGACATCGACGGTGCTCTTTCAATGTAACCCCGGATATCGTCGTGACATGGTCGCTAGAAATGCTGCATGGAGACAAAAGAATCCAGAGAAATGGACCGCAATTTGGAAAAGAGCTCACGAAAAACGAAAGAAAAAAGCGGCCAAAAAATAAGCTATGAAAAAAATTCCCGAGAAAAAAAAGAGGGTAAGACGAACACCACAGCCGCCAATAAAACCCACAATATCAGATGAAGAAAAAAAGGGCCGATACAAGCTCAATGAATTTGAGCAATACGCTCTTTTCCTATCTCTGCCGAAAAAAGATCGCAAGCTCGAATTCGGATTTGATACTGACAAAGATTTTGCAAAAGAATTTGAAATGAATGCCGGGACTCTGTCTGAATGGAAGTGGGACGCAAAGCTCTGGGAAAAGCGCGATGAATATCTACTCCGACTCCGAAAGCATACGGCTGATATTCTCGAGGCCGTCGCTCAGCGTGCCATCAAGTCCGGAGATTCTTTCCATGCTTTAAACTATATGAAAATGGTGGAGGACTATACCGATCGGACCGGACTGGATCTGACATCAAAGGGAAAGAAAGTCGAGGGATTCAAATTCGTGGTCCATAAAGCTCCGAAGCGAGCAGATAAAAAAGACCATGAGACAACTACTTGACGACGATATTGACATCAAGCTCGATGAAAATGGTCTCGTGGAGATCGGAGTCACTGATCAGGCGGTGCAAGTCTTTGAATCGACTGCTCGCATTGTAGCTCTCGAGGGCGGTACACGATCCGGAAAGACAATCGCCATCGCTCAGAATTTCATTCGTCTCTCAAAGGATCAGACGAAGCGGAGAAAAATGTCGATTGTGCGAAAGACATTTCCATCTCTCCGGGCGACTGCTATGGAGGATTACTTTACGCTGCGAAAAGAGTATGGAGTATATGAAAAAAGGCAGCACTCTCTCTCATTGCACAATTATGTCGATGGTAAAAACATCACTGAATTTTTCTCTCTTGATAATGAGCAAAAGGTCCGCGGCCGAAAGCGAAATCATCTGTGGATCAATGAAGCAAATGAGCTCGAATACAATGAATTTGCTCAGCTCGCTTTTCGTACTGACGGACAGATATTTCTCGATTTTAACCCGGTAGAGGAGGACCACTGGATCGTGCAAAAAATTCTCTCCCGGAAAGACGTTTTATATATTCGCAGCAATTACCGGATGAATCCATTTCTGCCGGTCGAGATCGTCCGAGAAATTGAGGAGCTCGAGCGTGCCGATGAAAACTACTGGAGAGTATTCGGACTCGGGGAGCGTCCGGTCAAAGGTGCAAAGATATATACTCATTACAATACCGTCGATGATTTCGTGATTGAGGACTTTGACGAGGTGATCTATGGTCTCGATTTTGGATACAACAATAAATCAGCGATTGTCCGGATCGGGGTGAAAGATAACGAATGGACATGGGATGAGCTGCTTTATAAATCTCATCTGACTAACTCAGATCTAAAGCGTGAGATGCATCAAATGCGAAAAGACGGACTGATCACATCATCGATGCAAGGATTCGCCGATGCTGCAGAGCCGGACCGTATCGATGAGCTGAATCGAACTGAGGACGATGCGACTCTCGGAGAGACGATCGATGGATTCAATGTGGTGAAAGCTGACAAATCAGTGTCGGGTAATGATGCAAAGAAAAATCCCGTCGGTATTGATTTCGTAAAGTCTCGCCGTCTCAATATCACAAAAAGATCAGTGAACATTCTTTCAGAGATCGGGAAGTATTCATTCAAGACCGATCGAAACGGAAACATTCTCGATGAGCCGGTAAAAGTGAATGATCACTTAATGGATGCCGGTCGCTATGGTGAGTACACATTCGGAAAGGAAATGATGGATGGGGGAGTGAATATCCGCACACTCTAGCGCGATAATGAATGTGATATCATTCACGTATATGGAAACACCAATTCTTTCACCAATTCAGCCGATCTCTGACGAGAAAAGAAAAACTCTCATGATCAAACAAGTGGCAGAGCAAAACGTGCTCGCAGCGGCGCAGCGATACATCAAAACTCGGGACCGGAAAGAGCTCGAGTATATTCAAGCGATCTGCGACACTCTCGACGATGCATTTTGTCTCATGATCGATCAGACTGACGGAATCCCGGTCTGCGTGACGTTCAATCCCGGTGCAGATATTCCCACTCTCGGGGATGATGACAGATCTCCGGAGGTGCTATCATAAAAAATATGAAATTCACTGATCGTATAAAAGACGCGGCGCGAGTGCTGAGTGGAAAAGCATTTGGAATGAGCTCATCACAGTATTTTTTCAGCCTTGCCGGGAAAGGCAGTCTCCGCAAAGCATCGATCGAAGCAGATCCGGCCGGTGGATATGCCGGATGGGTATATGCAGCAATCTCAAAACGAGCAAAGCGGATCGGAGCGATCGATCTACATCTTTTTGAACTCATGCGAAATGGAGATCTCAAAGAGCATGACGATCATGAGGTGCTATCACTTTTATACAAGGCGAATCCAATGCAGACTCAGTATCAATTTTTCTATACGCTCGAGATGATGCTCGGAATCTGGGGATCTGCTCCAATTTACAAGGACCGCGCCGGAGCAAAACGAATTCAAAATCTATGGCCGCTCCGTCCAGATCTACTTTCAGCACAGACCGATCGAAACGGTCGAGTGCTTTCATACACGTATCGAATCCCGGGCAGAATGATGAACATCCATCCCGAGGATATTATCAATATCAATGAGCCGTCTCCGATCTCACTCATCGCCGGGCATTCGCCTACAATGGCAGCCGGTCTCGAGATCGACTCTGACATCGCCGCGGCTGTCTGGAATAAGCACTTGCTCGAGAACTTTGCAGAGCCGGGTGGAGTGCTCACAACTGATAAATCTCTCAGCGATAAGGAATTCGAGCGCTTGAAAGAGCAGTGGGAAAAGCGTCAGTCAGGTCCGACAAATGCCGGACGATGGGCCATTTTAGAAAAGGGATTGAAAGCCGAAGTGATGGCGAAAGGTCCGAAAGATATGGAGCTGCTCGAGTCACGTCGATTCCATAGAAACGCTATCACAGCGATTCTCGGAGTACCGATGGCGCTCATGACTGCAGAGGATGTGAATCTTGCTAATGCTGAGGCCGCTGAGCGTGTATTCGCCACAGATACAGTCGATCCTCAAATGAAACTGATCACAGGATGTCTCAATGAATTCATGATCACTGAATTCGGAGAGAATCTTTATGTTGATTATGAGTCGCCGATTCCGGAGGATACTCAAAAGAAAATCAATCTCGCTCTCGCCGGGGAGGGACGATGGATGACGGTCAATGAAGCTCGTGACATCTTTGATCTCCCGGAACTGGAGGGCGGTGACGCTATTTTCAAACCGCTGGGAGTAATGGCACAGGTAGGGAAAGACAAAGAGTCGGTCCCGGAATTTTCTGAGAATTCAATTCGTGGATATGAGCGAATCGAAATGCCAAAAAGCGATCGTCCTAGTCGTAAGAATGCAAAGATCATTCGTGCGATCAAGTCTCGATCTGCGGTCCGTCGTAAGCTGCAAAATGGAATCGTCGAGCGTGTGATTTCAGAGATTGAAGCTCACTCGAGTCACGTATGTGGAAAAACGTGTGAACATGGGGATAAAAAAGTGATGATCAAATTCAAGGGAGCAACGTCAGTCAGACTGAAATCAGACGAAGAATCAGAAATGCATCCGAGACTGATCGCTGAGCGAAAGTCTTTTCTCCGGTCCTTGCCGAAAGCGCAGCTCAAATATCGCCGCCGATTTACAAAGTTTTTCACTGATCAAAAATCAGAGGTGCTCGCTAATGTGACAGAGGCCGGGATTCCGAAAGGTCGCGGCGGAGCAATTGCTGCAAAGTCATCGGCTGATAAATGGATCAACCGGATTCTATTCAATATGAGTGATGCAGATGATGCCGTCGAGGAAATCGGAGGCGATATGTATCGAGATAACATCTCAGTCGGATCAAGTGCAATTGCATCACTGCTCGGAGTGGATCCGTCTGATATTCTTGCAGCTCCATTCGTGCTCAAATTCGTCGAGAAAAAATCATTTGAGCTGCTCAAGGTGAATGAAACAACTCGAGAGGATCTGCGAAATACTCTCCGCGACGGTCTAGCTCTCGGGGAAGACATTGGACAGATCCGGGGACGTATCGAGGACACATACAAAAAAGCTGAATCATTCAGGGCGGAAACAATTGCTCGCACTGAGGTCGGATCAGCGCAGAATTTCGGACGTCTCGCAGAAATGGAGCAGCAAAATGTCGAGAAAAAGATCTGGATTGCTATCTTTTCAGACACTCGAGAGGACCATAAAGAGGCCGATGGACAGGTGGTCGGACGCGATGATTCTTTCATTGTCGGAGGCGAATCTCTCGAGTATCCGGGTGATCCGTCAGGCTCAGCGGCTAATGTCATCAATTGTCAGTGCAGCGTATCCCCTACTCTGAAAGATGTGACATAGAGAATCAGGTGATATCATTTATTCATAAAGTTATAAATCAATTATATGGCGACATTCATTTGGACATTACAGGGGACCACTCCCACAACAATCGACGCAACTGATCGCGTGCAGCTTGCCGGAGCCGGAGGATTTGATTCAAAGATCACAGTGGGTCAGTATAACGACTCAAGTCATGTGAAAACTAGCGGCAACGCAAACAAGTCATCTGCTAATGCTCCACGCAATAACAAATTTTTGACTGGGACCACTATCTCTATCAATGGTGCTGGGGGAATTAACTTAAACACTGCCACAAATGCAAACTGCGCTCTGCTCATCAACTTTGCAGATCCGGCATCGGTCGCCATCACTGGAGCGATTTTCTATGCATACGATGGCACTACTCCGGCCACTCCCCCGGTCGGAATCACATTTAAAGCGGCCGAACAGGGAGACGCTGCATGGACTGACGCTGAGGGATCTGGATCTGGAGTCACTCTCAATGACAAAGCCGCATCAACATCTCATAACTACTTTGTATTGATCTCAGGATCTCCGGATTCAGTCGGACTCAAGTCATACGCATTCCGATGTGAGCTTACTTATTCTTAAAATATCAATATGAAATTTTTATCTAGCGAACTACTCGCAAAAACCAGAGTCGAAAATGTTGCAGATATGATCGGTAAGATCAGTATCAGTATCGGAGGAATATCAGTGAATGATTCAGGTCATGTCATTGATCTCGGAGAATCTAAATCAGTAGAGGTGATCATCGGTGACGATATCCATTCAGTCGAAATCACTGAGGCAGATGATAGCGACATGAGTGAGGGCCTCAAAGCTCTCCGCACTGCCGAAGTTGAAGCAATCGAAGCCGCAGAAAAAGAAGCTGAGGAAAATAAATCTCAGGATCTCATGGGCGCGTAAATTACTCATTAAAAAAAAGAGGCCTCACGGACTCAAAATATATGCATAAGGTTCAATTCATCATCGGTCTCTCAAATGGCGAGATGATCACAGAGGGAAAAGGAAACTTTCAGCGAACAGCCGGAGATCTTTCACCATACATGAGAGCACTCAGGTACATCGCGGAGCAAGGCGTGAAAATCACGTCTTTTTCTCTATACACTGCAGATGGTCGGAGGTGGAATCTACCATCGGCCGGAAAGAATCCAAAATTCAAAGAGGTGGGAGAATACCCAGTCCCGATATCATTTCATTTTTTCAGGAAAGCCGGGATCGATATTGATCCGGATGATGGCACTCAGACTCTCACTGATTCATTCGTGGTCGCTGAGGCACAATATCCCGATGGTCATACGGTGCAGCTCTGGGTCAATGATGAGACAATGAATGCATGGACATTTTATAAATAAAAAAAATATATGATTACTACACGAGACCAACTGATTGACGCTATAGCAAACAACTCATCTCGAGTCGTTATTGATAAAGCAAGTATCGCCAACGCACTCGCCGGGCAATTTTTCAGCTTATGGACTGCTACAGGAATTCCGGGAGCCGGTGCTGCTCCGGCCGCTGCAGCCGTTCCGACTGGGGCAACAACTGGAGCGATGCCATTTGTAAATCAGACGCTCCCGGTAACGTCATATCTCGCATGGCTTGCCGGGCAATTCTCGCTCTCAGCATCAAATCTAGAAATCCACGATCGTCTCGCTCACATGGGTGGTCTCAATGGTACAGTAATCACAGCACAGGGAGCTCTCTCTCTAGTAACTAACTCTCCCGGCGCTGCTCGACTTGGTGATGCGAATTACTCTGACGTGAGTTGGTGGCTTGAGATATTTACGACTCTAGGTACTGGAGTAGTAAATGCGACAGTCACAGTCGAATATAACGATGCAACGACAGGATCTCTCCCGGCATTTTCGCTTGGAGCAAGTGCTCGACAAGGACGACTCTATCCGCTCGTCTCTGCAGTGGCCGGAAAATTTATTCGAGCGGTCACTGGAGTCACTCTTTCAGCGACGACAAACACTGCCGGAAATTTCGGGATTACTGCTACACGTCCACGAACATCTGTTTCGGCTCCCTTACTCAATAAAACTGAGACGTATGACTGGGCTCAACTCGGACTCCCAAATATACCAAATGATTCATGTCTCATGATGCTCATGCTTTGTGGTACGACATCGACAGGGACCGTCAGAGGGCAAGGAAAGATCGCTCACGGTTAAAAATACATGAAAATTCCGTCCCCACAATTCGATCTCCCGAGAAATTTATCGGGAGGAAGTGACGCATGGGACGAAGTCCAGGGCGGAGTTGTTCTTAGTAATGATTTTTTTGACGATGCTCCGCCGGTTACTGGATGGCTGAGCGGATGGTCAAATCGTGTAAAAGTAACAATCGCAGCGTCACAAGTTACGGCAGATTTAACAGATTTCCCGGTCTATGTAGATCTCGCAACTCTACCGGCCGGATTTCATTCAATTGTTAAAACAGATGGGGGAGATATTCGTGTTACTACAGCCGACGGTCTCACTCAAGTCCCGAGAGAAGTAGTGGTATACAATGCCGCCACTGATACCGGGGAAATGCACTTTAAAGGACCGCTCGTTTCAGATACCGTCAACACTGATTTTTATATTTATTTCGGGAATGCTGCAGCGAATGAGCCTACAGTGTCAGCGACATTCGGGGCTCAAAATGTGTGGACCAATGCATATCTTGCGGTCTATCACATGCAACAAGATCCGTCTGGTAACGGTACGGACGCAGTCAAAGACAGTACGGCCAATGCTCATCATCTCACTCCGGCCGGAGCGCCGATCCTTGCCACAGGAAAGCTCTCCGGGAGGGCCATTGCATTCGATGGAGTGAATGATCAACTCGTCGATGCTGATCAAGCATGGCTCAATTCCTATGATCAAGTCACTGTCTCAATGTGGTCGAATTTTGCGAGTGCCGATGGCGCTCAAAATGCCACGATCTATCGATATACATCTGCAGAGCCTCAGAGAAATTCAGCTCATTGTCCGTGGGCTAATGAATTTTATTTCGATTTCGGAGATGTCGGTGGTCCGGGCCGTGTGGCTGGGAGCTATCTACCATACGACGATAAATATACTCTGATCCATTTCACATCAAATGGATCTACTAGAAAAAGAATTTATGGTGACGGCGCTCTCGCGTATTCAAATGATGTCACTGCAGCAAATCCGAATGTGACTCTGACTGGTCTCACTATCGGATCCGGTGGAGGCGTCGAATGGCACAAAGGGATCGTCGATGAATTCCGAGCAGCTACAGTCGAAAGGACTGCTCAATGGATTGCGGCCGAAAATGTTAATCAGGCCACTCCGGGGACGTTTTATGGAGTGGGAATTGTTGAGACTGCATCTGGATCCACTACAGTAAATAACAATCGAAATTCTGAGCTCTCAGGATCTATATCGATGAATGTCATCCGCTCTGCAGAAATGAGCGGCGGAAATGGCGCTGGAAATTTGGGAAGTGATACAAATGATGGAGGCACTCAAACTCGAGCGCTCGATCGTCTCTATCTTTCTCGATTCATAGCAAGTGAAAACGGATTCGCAAAAACTGGATCCGCGTATCTCTCACATCTCACTGGAGCTGCAGCAATATCAAAATTTAAAATCGCAATATATAGCGACGTCAGTGGAGTACCGACTGCTCTGCTCGCAGTATCTCAAGAGGGAAATCTGATCGGGACCACAGAGGCTCTGTATACTCTCAATTTCCTTACTGGAAATCAGATCAAGCTCGTATCCGGGACCGCATACTGGATCGGAATATCAATCGAACTGAGCGACACTGGAGACAGTCATGCGATTTCACGACTGAATGATGCGAGTCTCGGATATATATGGGATCAAGAATATACAGGCGGTCCGGCGCCTACACTGCCGACAGCCGATTTTATTCTTAATGGTCCATACAATACCTTTGTTACATACGCGACAACTGGAGCCGCTAACGATATAAGATCGTCTGAGCTTTCTGGATCCGCTGCATCAAATGCCTTGAGATCGGCTGAATTAAGTGGTCAAGCATCATCAATTGACGTTCGATCTGCAGAGCTCTTCGGCTCAATCCTATCCACTGATCAAAGACCGGCTGAAATCAATGCAAGTGCTCCATCGAACTCAATTCAATCGGCTGAAATTCAAGGTCAAGATACTGCATCATCAAATCGTCCATCGGAGATGACTGGTGTGCTCGGAGCTGCCGACAATCGACCGGCTGAAATAACTGGAATTGCGACTGATAACAATATCCGCTCCGCTGAGATCTCAGGATCTCAATCAGCGGCAGTCAATCGATCATCTGAGTTGCAAGGAGCGGCCGGATCAAACTCAGTGAGGTTCGCTGAAATGCATGGCCAAGATACATCGACAAATATCAGACCGGCTGAGCTTGCTGGAAAAATAGACTCATCATCAAATCGACCGGCTGAGCTCTCCGGAGCAGCATCCTCAGCGGCAATCAGATCCGCTGAAATGGAGGGAGAAGTCGCGGCCGGTACAGCTATCAATTCAAATCGTCCGGCTGAGATCACTGGAGTTGATACAGGATCTAATATCAGATCGGCTGAAATGTCGGGAGCGGTCAGAGCAACATCTGATCGATTGTCAGAAATAAGATCGGAGGCGGCCATCGCATCTAATCGCTCAGCGGAAATGACTGGAGGATTTGCATCGTCATCAACACGTCTCTCCGAAATGAATGCAGCTTTCCGTCCTCAAGATATCAAAGGTGATTTCACTATCGTATCAAAATCAGTGGACACAAATCTTGTCAGAGATATTGAGAATCTTTCATTGACTCGCAGTGAGGACAATTCAGATGTTACTCACAAGGGAGGGTCATACGGACTGACTCGAAAGGGTGATATCATATAAACATGAAAATCGAAGTCATCAAAAACGATTTTGGATATGTGTATCGATTTGCGCTTAAAGAGCCGAATGGCACAGCAACCGATCTCACTGCGGCCACAGTAATCATCCGAGCTCGTCACTCTGAGGATGCCGGATCTACACTCTCAAAAGCTCTGACGCTTGATACTCCACTCACAAATGGAATCGCATTTTATACACTAGCTGCCAACGATTTCCCGATCCCCGGCGTATACTATGCAGAGATTGAAATGACGGTGACTGGGAAAAAAGTCACATACCCGGGATTCACGATCGTCGTTATCCCCAAAGTATAGCGAGCGAATCTGCGTGTGAGTTTATAAAATGAGGATATCGGAAAACAACTTGTCAAATTATGAAAAAAATTAAAGGAAAACTTATTGAGCGATCACTGGACACTGGAGAAAAAGTGTCTGTCATCCGTCTCGGATATAAAGCAGATCTCAAAATCGTCGGTGAGATGGATGATCGATGGATCATTGAGGGCTATGCATCCGTTTTCGGAAATGTCGATTCGTACTATGAGATTGTAGACAAGGGAGCTTTCACTGGATTCCTCAAAGAGTATTTTCCACGATATCCAAAATTGATATGGGCTCATGACTGGGATAAACCGATCGGAGTGACTCTCGAAGCGCGTGAGGATGATTTCGGTCTTTATGTACGCGGCGAATTGCTCAAGGATGTCGCTCAAGCGCGTGAGGCATACGCTCTCATCAAGGCCGGAGCAATGACAGATCTTTCATTCGGATTCAGAGTGGATGAGGACTATATCGATCCAACATCCGGAGCTCGCCATTTAAAAAAGATCTCGATCTTTGAATGGTCTCCGGTACTCGTCGGAGCGAATCCAAAAGCGACACTCACTGGAGTGAAATCTCTCGATGGAATCGATATCGATGAGGTCCCGGCTGAGGCAGTGATCGATCAGACTCCAGAGGAAACTCCGGAAGCTGAGCCGGTCGCAGCGACAGATGAGGAAAATACGGCAGTGGATACAGTGGTCCCGGAGGAAACTCCGACCGCTGCCGATAGTGAGACCACTCTCCCGGGCGATGACACTACCACTCAGGAGACTCCAAAGGCCGCAGCGGTCGATGGAGAAAAAGCCGGACGTGTACTGTCAGCAAAGAATCGAAAAGTGGTGGAAACCGCTCTCGAAGCGATGCGGACTGCTTTGAATACTCTCGAGGCCTTACTAGAGGCGGCAGATGAGGCCGGTGAAAATTCATCGGTAGCTGACGAATCGAAGCGAGATGGAAATGTTGTTAAAGGTATTCTCCGGCTCGCTCGTCAGACGGATCAAATCAATGAAAAAATCATTGTCCGATTAAAATCGATGTAATTTATCAATTTATTAAATTTTATTATATGTCTAAGTTAATGATTCAGCTTGAGGATGGGAAAGAAGTGGATCTCCACGAAATTCTCGCAAAGGCTACGTCTGATCAGCTTGTCGAAATGGGATTCAGTCTCAGTGGTGGCAAGGCAGATTTCAGCGCATTCGCGCAAAAGTCTGACGGTCAAGTAGCGTCCGAAAAAATGGATGAAGCCGCCAACTTCATCAAGTCGATTGTATTGCCAGCGAAAATGCACTCGCAATATGGAGTTAAAGCAAACATCACAACTGACGGAGGCTCATACGGTGCGTCAGTGCCGGTCGAGCTTGCAGATGTGATCCTTGAAAAGAAAGCAAAATTCGCAGTGATGCGAGCACGCGCTTTCTCTTTCACTCTTTCAGGTACGTTTGATCTACCGATGGAGGGAACTGGAGTGACTGGATTCTGGGTAGGTGAGTCAGATACAGCAGATGCAAACCTTGTTGGCGATTCGACTCCAACACTCACGAAAAAGACATTGAATGATCATTATCTCGCAGCTCTCGTGAAAGTTTCATGGAAGCTCATGGATACGTCCTCAGTGAACATCGTGAATTTCGTGTCAAATCTCGCAGCTCGTAAGCTCGCAGAAATTGAGGAGGCAGCATTTATCGGTGGAGACGGTACTGGAAAGCCGAAAGGACTCCGGACTGAAACCGTGACATCCGTTGCACAAGCTGCAGCGAGTCTCGCATATACAGATCTCGTCAATTTGTATTTCACATTGCCAGCTCCATACCGAGGGAACGCAGTATTCATCACATCTGCAAAGGGTGCGAAAACAGTGGTCGGATTGAGAGACACGAACAACATGCCGATCTTTGCTCCCGGAATGCCGTTGGATGAACTTTTCCGAAAGCCGATGCTCGAGTCAATCGACATCCCGGAAAACCTTGGAGCCGGTACGAATGAAACCGAAATCTGGTTCGGTGATCCGTACTACTACTGGATCAAGGACGGTCAAGAATTGCAGATCGCAACTGACGAAGTGATCGAGCGATTGCAGACAAAAATCCTTGTCTATCAGGCAGTCGATGGAAAGCTCACTCATGCTGAGGCATGGGCAAAGCTGACAGCGGTGAAATAACATTTCGCTCTGATCCATGCGAGAGATCTCCACGGAGGTCTCTCGACGGATCATCACGATATGCACTATAATGAAAAATATGGAAAATAGAATCACAATCAAATTCATTCATGGGTATCGTCCAAATATAAAGGGAGATATTGCAACTGTCTCAAAAGAGGAAGCAACTCGACTCATTCGATATGGATATGCGGAGATCTATGTCACAGATTTAGAAAAGGAAGCCGCTGCGCTCGAGCAAATAGCAGATCCGGAAGCGCTCAAAACTGAGCCGGAGAACACAGGATCAGCTCAAGATGAGGCAAAGACTGAGCCGGTGATCGAAATTGAGGCTCAGGCCATCTCGGAAGCTCCACAGGATAAATCAATTCACGGACCGAGAAAGAAAATATCGAAAAAATAAATCATGAAACTCGCCACACTTTCACAACTCAAAAGCCATCTCGGAATTCCACAGGCCGACACGTCGAAAGACACGGTGCTGGATTTTTTACTTGAGGGGGTGAGTGGATCGATCGAGACGATGACATCACGACGCTTTGAACTGCAGTCACATTCATTGAAACTTTCTGGAGATGGCTTTGATTCTCTCGTACTCCCCCACTATCCAATCCATGTCGAGAATGATGTCGTCATGATTACTGAGCTCACACTCGATGGAGTCGCTATTGCACTTACAACTCTCGACATTGAAGCCGATGGAGCAATTCTCTATCGAAAAGCCGGAGTCTGGAATCTTGGCCGTCGAAATATCGAGATCACATATTCAGCCGGGTATAAACTTGCTCACACTGAGGAAGTAGGAAATACAGATGCAGCGACGGTCCCGGCTGAGCTGCAGCTTGCCACTGTACGGATTGCAGCGCGTGTATACGAGCGAAAGACTGCAGAGGGCGTCTCATCTGTTTCCCCGGCCTCATTTACGGTGAACTATAAAGACTATATCGATCCCGACGTCAAAGCGATGATCGATGGTCACACTCGAATCCGATTTTAATATATGCTCAATTTCCGTACATTCGAGATTACTCGATTCACAAAAGATGCAACGTCCGGAAACTTTGTTGCAACTGAGCAAAAGACATTCATCACAGGCTATCTCGAAACCGCATCGGCGGAATTTTCTGCGATGGTCGAGGGTGAATATGGAAAAACATTCCGACTCTTTTCAGATGACATCGAATGCGATATCCGAATCGGAGACCGCGTCACTCGCGATGCGGATGTGTATGATGTAAAGGGAGTCATGGCTGCAAATGATACTCCCGGGCGAAAGCTCGAGGTGATACTCGTGAAACCGATCGATCAGTAATCAATATATGGAATTCTCAATCTCACTCTCAGGAAATGTCATGAAAAAACTCGACAACGCATCTCCGAAAGTGCGATCTATCTTTTCCGATGCGATACGCGATGGATCGACCGCAGTGATGGAGGAAACTATCCGCGAAGCTCCGGCGTCCACTGGTATTCTCCGCAAAGGTATTCGGCGAGAGTTGGATCCGACAAAATTTCGAGCTGAGATCTTTCCATCGACTCGCTATGGTGAAGATCTCCACGGTCCATTTGAGGGCGGCGGATCACACTCTGCTCCAAAAGGTATCCCGGCGAGAGAAGCTCAAGAGGGTGGATCACTTTATCGATGGGCTAAAAAGAAAGGAATCAATCCGTGGGCGGTCCGGGCATCGATTGCAAAGAAAGGGACGCGCTATAATAAATATATGAAGCGAGCGGCTCAAAATACATCGGGGCAAGTACAAAGAATTTTTGGAGATGCAATCGATCGAGTCGCAAAATATATTGGAGACTAAATTTCATTACTATGTATCAAACTATCAGACAGGCAATCATCGACGTGATCTCAAATCCGGCTGTTACTCATGTAGAAAAAGCGTATCGGACAGATCGATCGGACATCGATGGGTATCCGGCCGCTCTCGTATTTCCGACAGAGCATCAAGCCGAGTATCATCAAACGTCTCCGGAATCTAACAAAGAGACATATCTTTTCACGGTCCGGGTGATCGTGCCATTCACTGAGGGTCAAGATGAGGCAGATATCAAACTCGAGAAAGCAATGGATCAGCTCATCACTCTTTTCCGTGATCGTAATATACTCGGTCCGGGAGTCGCCGACTGGCTAAAGCCGGTCCCGGGACGATGGGGATATCAGGATCGAGGGAATGGAGTCAATCGCATCGGCGAACTTTCTCTACAGGTGACGAAGTATGTTGATCCATCATCATCATGATAAAATCAGAGAGACAACGACCGAAAGTCACAGTCAGGACGCGAGAGCTCAAAAATGATCGTGTCTCGATGAAAGTGGATTTCGATTTGCCGGTCAAGAAATTATCAATCAAAAAATAAATTTTATATGCCAATTTTAAGAGGTGAAGACGTAATCATGATGGTGGGATCTGAAACAGCTCGAGGGACTGCAGTCGTACCGACAATGTCGGTCCCGGGACGATCTCCATCTGGTATCCGTCCGATTCAGGATCGAGTCGCAATTAAGGAGACTCGCGGATTTAAGCTCGCGACATCCGCTGAGGAAATTATCCAAAAACGAGCAGAGGGAGACTTTGAAATGAATGTCCGTGTAAACAGCATCGGATTTTTCCTCAAGTCTTTGCTCGGATCATTATCATCGGTCGCAAAAATCGCTCCGAATGCTGCAGTGTTTGATCACACTTTTCGTCTGCTCGAGGACACTCCAGAGCATCCGTCTTTGACTTTCGGACTGCATCAAAAAAACATTCAGGACTATACCTATCGTCTAGGAGGTGTAAGCAAAATGGAATTTGAGCTCACTCCGACAGATTTGATCATGGCAAAGCTCGCTCTCGGCGCTGCCGCAGAAGCAGAAAAAAATCCGGCATACGCTCCCGACTTTACAACTGCGATCCACACTGGGGATCATCATTTCCGACATCAAGACGTCACAATCAAAATCGCAGCGAACGTCGCGGGGCTCGGTGCTGCTCCGGCTCTCAAAGTAAAATCACTCAATCTCACTCTCGACAATGGACTCCGTCCGGATCAGAATGTGACAGAACTTAATCCCGGGAATATGCTCGTGACTGAGGTAAAATTTGAGGGTAAATTTGAGCTCGACTATCAGGACAAAGTGCTCCATGATCTATTCGATACAAATGCAAATCGCGCTTTGCAGATCTTAATGGTCCGCAGTGATATCACTATCGGCACATCTGCGAATCCTAGTGTATTGATCACATTCCCACGGATCACTTTTAACAACTGGGAGCCGTCACGTCCGATCGAAGAAGTGGTCCGAGAAGCTCTGTCATTCACAGTGTTACAATCTCCGACAGAGCAAGCGATCGAAATTGTGACATCTAACTTAATCACTACATACTAAATTTATGATTGAAAGACAAACAGAAGTCATCACTCTCCCCCGGACTAAAACTGCCGTTACAGTTAAATCATGGCTTACAGGTGGAGAGCTAATTGATCTCGAGGCTACTACTGCCGGAGCCGGAGCGAAGTCAGTGAACAATCAATCAGGTGAAGTGATGATGGATGCTGAATCCGCATATCGAAAACGACTGCAAAAGTTGATCTCAATCATGATCACAAAGATTCAGGTCGGAGAAGAAGTGATCGAAGAAAAAGGAAAGATCTGGGACACTGTCTGCGATCTGCCACATCTCGACTATAACGCTCTCATGATGAGAATCGATGGGATTACCGTATCCGGAGGCTCACTCACTGAGGAAGAAAAAAAAGCATAGCGACCACTTACCGGAGGCTATTCGAGGGGAATAGCACTGGATGGACTCCGCAAATCATGGTGGTCGAAGTCATGAAATATCTCGGGGTCGGATATTACGACGTTATAAGCACTCCGCGGTGGGTGCTCGACGTCGTGCTCATTCGGATGCATGAGGACGCTGAGTATCAACGCTATCAATCGAAGCGATCTAGCTGAGGTCGTGTATAATTTTTATATATGTCAACTGCCACTATAAAATTGATCATGGACATGGATGACAAAGTGTCTCCAAAAATGTCCGGGGTAAAAAATTCTCTCGATAGTCTCAAAGGAAATATCGAATCGATGGCGCCTACATTCAGAGCAATGTCAGCGGCCGGGACTGCAGCACTTGTCGCAATTGGAGCGGCCGGATTTTCTGCGGTTAAATCATACGGCGAAGCGGAGAGAGCTCAGCGTCAGCTCGAGAATGCAGTGATCGGAGTATCTAAAGGGACCAAAGAGCAAGCGACTGCAATTTCAAACGTGTCTGAGGCGCTACAGGAAAAAGTCGGGATCGATGGTGACGCTCTTAAAATGGGAGCTGCTCAGCTTTCTACTTTCGGACTGCAATCAAAATCAGTGGTGGATCTCACAAAGTCGCTCGCAGATCTCACAGTGAATCAAAATGGAGTGAATGCATCATCTGATCAGTACGTGCAAAGCGCCAACACAATCGCAAAAGCATTGAATGGTCAATTCGGAGTGCTCGAAAAATCTGGAATTCGTTTCACTGAGGCTCAACAAAATATGATTCTTTATGGTACTGAATCAGAAAAAGTCGCAGCGCTACAAGAGGGACTCGCACAAAATCTCCGAGAGACGACTGACACTCTCA
>JAYSSB010000131.1:0-10356 GCA_043720755.1 Candidatus Altimarinota bacterium
CCTATACCTATGGAAAAAATAGAAAAATCTATCCAAGAAGAACAACAGATCAAAAAAATGCCAACCAAAAAGGCAGCAATGATCAAAAAAATGCCAAAAGAGCAACAAGAAGAAGTAGAGTGACTCATCGACGCTATCGGAGCCATATGACTCGAGGAGTTCATCGACTATATCAGATCTCCCTGGAAGATGCTCTGGCCCAACTTCATCGCTGGAGTAGCTAGAGGATTCGGGGCACTTGTCGGTGCAACGATCGTCATCGGTCTCATCGGATGGTCACTCACAGTCATCATCGATCTCCCTCTCATCGGACAGCGTCTCGAGCCATATGTGACGCATATACAGACCGAGTTCAAAAAATATACCGAAGCTACGAATTACAAAAATAATTTCGATAATATGGAAAAAGTACTCATCGAGATCCGGGAAAATACAAAGAAGTAAAAAATAATCCCTCTAGATCTAGAGGGATTATTTTGATATGATTTACTTTGTATCTTTTTTGTTATTGACGTACCACTGCTGAGCAATCACAAAGAGTGTCCCGATGAACCAATAGAGTCCGACTCCAAGTGGGAAAAAGTAGGCAGATACAGCGAGCATAACAGGGAGCATGTAGAGCATCATCTTTTGCATCATCTCAGGATCGAGGATAGCCTCTGGAGAGGTTGGATCAACTATTTCTTTAGGTTCTTTACTTTCTTTTTTGGTCTTGGTAGTATAGTGGAACGACATATACGCCTGTACCCATTGTGTGAAACCGAGTATGAGGCCAAATACTATAGCTGTCACTCCTCCTACCTGAGAGAGATTGAGTCCAAAAAATGTAGTCACAATACTCGATGGCTGGAACGATGCGAACATAGAATAGAGATGATAAAAATTGGATGGATCAGTGATCCCAGAGATTACCCAATAGAGTCCGATGAGTATCGGCATCTGGATGATGAGTGGGAGACATGAACCCATCGGATTGACTCACTCGGTCTTGTAGAGTTCGATCATCTTCTGTCCGAGGACTGCTTGGTCAGATTTATATTCTTTTTGGATAGCTTTGATTTTTGGTTGGATTTTTTGGAGTTTTTTCTGACTCTCGAGCATATGCTGTTGTGGCACAAGGAGGATGAGTCGTATGATGAGTGTGATGATGATGATCGCCCACCCGAGTGCGTGGCCTGGGATCCACGTGATGAGGGCGACAAAGAGGTTGTAGATCGGCTCATAGATACCTACTGAAAGAAGAGATCGAAACGACCCAGGAGGCGAAAGTGTGAATGCGACACTCCGATCTCAGAGTGACGTCTTGAGAGTGACGATATATTGACCAGGGAATCCTGCAAATACCTTGTACAGAGGGTCAAAAGAGATACTAATACCACTTGATGATGCAATAGGAAGTATCTTGCAAAAATCTGGATAGTCCTTGGCGATGCTCGTCGTCTGTTGCGAATTGATCGAGAGTGTGACATCTCGACAGGTATCGATCATGAGAGATCCTGTAGTAGTATTGTGGAGTATGACCTTAGGGATATTCGGCACAACAATACTATCAGATTCTACAGAGAGCGTAACATCTTGTACTAGAGGAGTATTTTTGACTTGAGGGAAAAACCAATACTGCAGTCCAAGAGAGATCAAAAAAGCGATGACAAATATATTGAGTATTCTAAGTTTTTCCATAAAAAGTGAGTTAGATGAGGTATTGAGTATTATTTTTTGGTTTCTGAGACAATATGGCGATAGAGTGATTGTATATTTTTTTTGAATTCTGCAATATGGATCTCATTTTTATAGTCAAGGATTGTTCCCTTTTTGGCGATCAATACCATATCGAGTGAGAGCATCGTGATATAGGGGAGCGAGAGATCGTAGTAGGTACGTCTCCAGAAATTCCTATTCACACTTCCCCTGGCGACCTTGGATGAGAGGAGGATACCACATCGTCCATAATGGAGCTTGTTTGGAGTCGTATTCGCTATCCACACATATGAAAAGAAAGGTTTTTTTCTATTTAAAACCTTTCTAACTTCATTTTCTGTGAGACGATATTTTTTGGAGATCATATGCAATATAGATCACTGAACGTTGAACTCATGATGGTGGTATATCTATATTCTCAGCGAGAGAGAATTAGCCACGGAATCGCTCAGTCAATCCAGGGACAGTGACGATACGAGCATTGCCACCAGCAACATTGTGGTGTTTACTCTTTCCTCGTACATTTTTGAATCGGTTGAGATAGCTTACAGTGAGTACGTGTCGTCCCTTGCGGCGGCGAGCTCTGAGGACTTTTTGTCCATCTACTGTATTTTTGCGAGCGAGGAATCCGTGTACACGGAGTCGTTTTCTTTTCTTGAGTTTTCCTATCATAGGGAATTATTTTTATGAAAAAAGCTTCGGGATTGTATAGAAAAGTTGTCTCTTGTCAATCAATTTTGTAACTTTATTCAAAATCAGAGAGTGAGACACTCGTTGAGATCGATATAGTTGGATCTTCGTTGCGGAGGGTACGTCTTTTTCCCCAAGAGAATCCCATCTCCAGATTCATCCGAGTGTAGGGATGGATGAACGGACTGATCTGAGTAGTTCCCTGTTGTGCATCGCTTGCTGACCAGGAGAGCCATGGATCTTTGATGGGATATATTTGGAATGAGAGATTTTTGATATTGATACTCACGGGAAAGAGATTGACCCATTCACTATTTTGGCCTGTGGCGAGGATACTCGTATCGGGAAGTACTGGTCAGCTGCATTGGGTTTTTTCACGACATGCCCAGGTATCGATGATACCATCATATGCAGAGCGGTCTGTCGTGACTCCTGAGTGGGTAAATCCGAGATCGAGTCACTTGAGCCTGAGTACTTGTACATTGCCTACACATCCACTACTCGTCAGGGTCTTGCCACTTGCAGTGGTCGATATACTACAGGTGAGTCCGGATGGGGCATTGGGGTCTTGGAAGATATTCCATCTGAAATATGTTCTCGTTTTCCCAGATTTGTCGATGAGATAGAGTTCTGGGATAGACCCTATGAGGACAGATGGAGCATCGCCCACTGATCGATCATCATCATCTCCGATAATACTCCCACTTGCATCACTATCCTCATCTCAGAGATCTGCATCACTATTACCATTGTAGTCGATAAACTGAGCGAGATATTGACCATATCGTTGTAGCGATATAGAATAATCCACTGGAGCTCCTGGAAGATATCCAGCTGCACCATTGTTGTTACCACTACTACATCCTCCCGTTCCCATACTTGTACCACTTGCTGATCTACAGAGATAGAGTGATGCTCCGTAGGTCGAGTTTCAGAGTGTACCACCGAGTCCATAATTCCCGACTCCTGTGGGAGAGCTATAGTGTCCACTCTGTGTAGCAGTACCTACTGACTTACGATTCCAGTATTCTTCATAGTCGATCGTTCATCCATCCTTGATATCCGTGAAGAGTTGTTCTGAGAAAAAATATAAATCCTCAAGAAGCGTGACCCGATTGAGTGTCTTGGTACGTGCTACCATGAGGCTCTGGACTGCGAGGATGACACTTGTGATGATCATAGCAAAGAGAGTCATTGATATCATGAGCTCGAGGATAGTGAATCATTTTTTACTGGAAGTGGTAGAACTAGCGATCATAGAGTTGAGAGATGAGGATAATGGGAACAAAGAGGGCTCTACCGATACGGATCGCTCGAGGTATCTGAGCAAGTGAAGCCGGTCATCACGAGATGATCTCGTGAGCCAGGTCTGAGTCAGGCTGAGTCTGAACAGCTGATCTCGGAGAGATGAGAGCTCATATGGTCCTATATACAGATCGGATATAGGATGTGATGATATGAGCGATATGTATGTAGATATTGCGGTTCATAGCTCTTGAAAAAAATAAAATATCAGTATCATACGATCTATGTCTGATTATATTACAAATTCAAAAAATCGAAAGTTAAAAACTAAAATTCTTTTATTTTTGTCACGGATCAATATCGGTGCCTGAAAACTTCCTCTCTCTGGAAGGGTTATTATTTTGATGGAGGCGATCATCGCTTTTTCACTTTTTTTCCCTTGGATACGGATCGTATACTCTGATGGAGTAGTAGTGAATCAGTATGCTTTTTCTCATTTTGCGATGTTTATCTGATATATACTCATCGCTATGATCGCTATCATCCCATTTTTCTTGCTTTCTCATACCAAAAAAGAACATATCAGGGCCATGCTCCCATTTAGACTTTCTGATACTCAGGCTATAGTATTTGTCATGAGTATTATCATGACGATACTCATCAATATGATCACGATCAATAGTATCTATAGTACCCGTATTGCTCAGTCCTCGACTCTTGAGATCTGATTCAAGATGGCGTTCTCGAGTATTGTATGTATTTTGATTGCGAGTTATTTCCTCTCGACTTCGAGCAAAAATGCAAATACCGATATCTACTATATCGACCACAAGGCTGATGGGGATCTCTCCAAATACAAAAATATCCTCGATACCGATACGGAAAATAACAAAAAGAATATGAGTCTACCGATTTAAACTTGACTTTAATGAAAAAACTATATTATTAGTCAAGTACGTATAGCACTGTTCTCAGGACTTATACCCTAATCCTATCTTCACTATGTCTACAGTAGCAACTGATATCCAGAATACATTCGAGACGATCCTCGCATCTCTCGCTGAGAAAGAGAGGTCAGTCATCACTCGTCGTATCGGACTCAAGTGAGAGAGGGAGACTCTCAGAGATCGGAGATACCTATGGGATCACTCGAGAGCGAGTTCGTCAGATAGAGGATGTCGGTATCAAAAAAATCGGACGCATCATGCGTACGAGTCCTCTGATGAAGATCCAAGAATCAGGAGAAAAAATCCTCCAAATGCATGGTGGCATAATGACAAGAGATCGTCTCATATCAGCTATAGTCGCTGATATCGGTATCGAGTGAGCTATCAACAACAATATCATCGATGTGCTCCTCCAGGCAGACTATAATCTCCAGAGATCCAAGCCTCAGCTCGGTACTAACACCTACTTCCACTTTGCTGAAGTGACCAAGAAGATGGTAGAGGCAGTACACAAGGAGGCTCTCAAGGCTCTCAAGAAAAAAGGAGATATCATGGAATCAGCAACACTCTATGATGGTATCCATCTAGCTCTCTTTGCTCAATTTGGCAATCTCTCAGCTGTGATCCTTGACTCTATCATGGATATATTTCTCGATCTTGTGAAGGGAGAGGAAAAATACATCGGACTCGAAAAATGGAAAATCCTCAACCCAGCAACTCTCAAAGATAAAGCTATCTACGTCCTCAAAAAAAAGAAAGAACCACTTCATTTTCTTGATATCGCCAAGGCGATCACAGAACGATTCGGAGAACCAGTCAAGACATCTACTATACACAATGAGCTCATCCGCAATGGAGAATTTGTTCTCATCGGACGTGGTATCTACGTCCTCAAAGAATGGGGATACAAGGATGGTACTGTCCTCGACGTGATCCTCGAGATATTCAAAAAAGCAGGTGCTCCCCTCTCAACCGAAGAGATCACTGATCGAGTACTCAAGGTACGACAAGTCAAGATCACAACGATCTATATGAATCTCCAAAACAAGAAACACGTAGAACGAGTTGGACGCAATCTCTATACAGCAAAATAATACAAAAATCTCCTCGATATGTTCAAGGAGATTTTATTTATATCACTCGTTGTTTATGATTGTTTTGTTCTCAGCATGAGTATCATAAGGAGTGCAAGAACTATCATATGTACTACAATAAACACGTTGAGTGAGAGAAATACGATCCCGAGGAGAATTGCAATCTGCAGTTCTCCTTTTTGATTGCTGAAGTATCAATAGAGAAAATACCCTATCAGTATGATCGGTACTATCCCATACTGAAAGAAGATATCAATGAGGATATTGTGAGAAGAATCAATCAACATATTGCTCGGAAAATACGAATTCACAATCTGGGATCGTGGAGTAGTAAAATGAGATAGGAGCGAATCAGGACCAAACCCAATCAAAAATGATACCGGATCAGCAAACATCACAGAGAGACTCTCTCGCATGAGGACGAAACGACTCGTGAGAGAGAGAATTTTGTCAGGATCTAGGAGATATGATCCAATCAGGATAGAGATCATGATACTCATAGAGATCATGATACTAGATGCAAATTTGGAAAGTTTCAGAGATCTCAACACAAGATAGCAAAGATATACTCACATCAAAAATATACTAATATAGCTCCCTGTAGTGACTATGGCGGCTCCAAATAGCAAAAAAAGAATCCATCGTTCTGGAGAACGCCATAGAGTGAAAAGTGGGAGTACGAGGAGGAAATATCCAGCCAGATAGTTCGGATTGCCAAGAGTACTGAGTGATCTCCCTGAGTATGCAAAATCCACCCCCGAACGTCCATAGATATCCCATATTCCTCCGAGATACTCCCCTATTGCTAGGATAGCTACTATGATAGCTGCGGAGGTACTCCAGTTGAGATAGGATCTAAGGTGTTCTCAAGTACTCAAGAGGAGGAGAGGAACAAGGAGCACTATACTCGTATAGAAGAGGTATCCGTGATGCTTCTCGTAGCTTCCCCAGAACCAATTGGAGTCAAAAGCAATAACAAAATACAGTGCCGAAACTACCGGAACCAACAGAAGTCCTGTGATCTGAAAAATATATTGGCGAAAAATCTCTCACATGCGACCCGAATATCGAATAAATCACTCTATATATGCTATTATGAGTAGTATAAGAAATAGATATACTTTGTACCGCTCGAACGAGTAACTCTCTCAGGTCATCACTCCAAGTGGAGCAAACATATGAGAGAAAAAGAGTGGAAGTAAGAAAAAGAGAATATGAAGTGAATACATAAAAAATTCCAGTAAGAACATCAAATACTGGAATTATAGAGATTTTGAATGAGAAACCAAATACGACTATTTATTTCCTAGAAATTTTTCGATAATCATCATCGGTATACGCTCGAGCTCTGCACTATATCCAACCATACGATCAGCAAAGCCCAGAATCCGCTCTACACGATCCATCATCTTATAGGTTCTATAGAGTATCATCGAGATGAGTGTGCCGATCGGGAGGAGGATGATAGCGAGTACCATATAGAGGATATCGAGAGCGTTGAACATAATGAGAGAGAATTAGAGAGTAGCAAGTGGATCAACTGGAGTATCTGATATAATTTGGTTTTGTTTTTGATAGACGGGACTCTGCCACCATGTCTTGATATCTGCGATCTCTGTGAGATGGATACTATCATCCCCCATATATCTCACTCGCATATCGATCGGTCATATGAGTCATATATTGCGAGCGAACTCAGCTGACTCGATCAGATCGATGAATCTGAGAGTTGCATTGTCCATAAATGCTCGAGTCATCCATACGCTGGAGAGGAGTCTGATATCTTGTGCTACAAGATGTGTCGGATCATATGCAATCAGGATCAATCGCTTGGTTGCAAATATCTCATCATATTCGAGTTGTGTCTTGATGAAGAGAGGAGTTGATTGGAGTTGATCTTCGACGAATTCTACAGCTTTCTGACCGTATTCTCGAGCAGTACCTATATAGGGATTGAGCTTGTCGATATAGGGAGTGATTGGGGAGATGAGTTTTTTCCAGTCCATAAGATCTATGATTATGTCTATAGTATATCAGGAGAGTTCACTTGTTGCAAATCTTTTTTGGAGGAATCAATGATACTCCCGAAATCGGGAGGATATGGTGACGTTATAGTCAGTTTTTTTCAGGTTTTGGGATGTACAAATGTCAGAGACTGGGCATGGAGAAGCTGACGAGTGATACCGAGGCTCCGTCTGACGTAGGAGTTGATACTCCGGTCTCCATACGCCTTGTCTCCGAGGATAGGATGACCGATATGGGCCATATGGACACGGATCTGATGGGTACGACCCGTCTCGATACGACACTCGATGAGAGAAAAATCGTGTCAAAGTTCAGAAGTCAGGGTTCAAAATTTAGAGATTTTTTGTTCCTGATTTTTTGCTTTTAATTTTCAATTTTCAACTACCTTGTAGTGCGTCACAGCACTCTGCCCAGTCTCATCGACTCGGACTTTTGCTTCGTTTTTGGCATCAGAGATCCGAAGGAGTCTAGCTCGGATAGTATCTTGTCGCTTGAGAGGAGATCAGACTATGACCGCGTGATATACCTTCTCCATATCATGAGCCTGGAGAGATGCGAGGAGAGTCTCGAGGGCTCACTTATCCTTGGCGATGAGGAGACAACCACTCGTATCACGATCGATACGATGTACCAGTGCTGGACGGAACGTGAGACTATCATATTTTCATCCGAGATAGTCCTGTACCTGATCGATGATATTGGATTCATCTGTCTTGTGATCTCCAGCATGGACATTGATCCCAGCAGGTTTGTTCACAACCATGAGATATTCATCCTCATGGAGTATAGAGAGAGGAGCTCAGAGAGTTTTATTTTCTCATTCACTGATCTCTGTTTTAGGTTTTGGACTCTCTCATTTGAACCCCTCCATCTCACTATCTATCAACCAAAAAGTCACTTCATCTCAGAGTTCGAGTTTATAGGTTTGATCTTTTTTCTTGCCTCCTACCTTGATCTTGCCAGTACGCAACATCTTGAAAATAGCTCCAAGTGGAGCACCAGGGAGATATTTACGGACAAATCGGTCGAGTCGTTGTCCAGCATCAGCAGGATGAGAGATTGATACAGATATCATTATTGGAGGACAGCAAAATCAGTCGTTGTACTGCTCGTAATCTGAGGTATACGGATCTGTCGAGATCTGATATATCCATATACTGATGCAGATGAGTCGATGGTCATATATTGACTCGGTATACGCACGGATGGTGTCACATTAGTAAAATCTATCTTGTACTCTAAAAATGAAAAAGACTGTCCTCAGTTAGTCAGAAATGGTCTGATCATCGAAAGTTTGAGAGTACATTGGAATCCACTACATTTTGCCCCATTCGATCATACGCCATTGATCGAATCATTATAAAAATTATCAAATCGAAGTACTGATCCAGTATTGGTACCCCCTGTGAATCCAGCAATTTGTTTGCCAAGAGTCGTGCCTATATCACCTCATCTGAATATCTCAGTCTCCCCACTCGCATAGAGCGATGCTCCACTATACCCAAATGTCCAGAGTATCATACCAGAATTCGTATTGGCAGATCCAGTATTGGTCACACCTGGAATAGCTGGAACTCGAAAATAAAATACAACATTGTTCCAGTCCAAATTGTTCGGAATCACGATCTGCACAGGATCTCAGAGGGAGATCGTATTCCAGTTAGGATCAAAGCTACTATTTCACTTGAGTGGCTCTGGGAGGATATATCATCCTGTCGATGCAATGAGGGTGCGTCCAGTAGAGCTAGAGTTTCCTTCCGATCGAGAGAGAATATTCCATGGTGCCTGTCGAGTCATACCTGGATCCATGAGTTGTTCCTCGATGATACCCGTTGTGAGCGTATAGGACTGTGCTGAGTTCGTGATAGCACTCGTCGTACGACCGAGTCAGAGGATTTTTTCGAGGAAACTGGTCGTCAATATAGTCAAAAGCACTACAATAACGAGTCAGACTATCAGAGCAGATCCTTGATGTGATCGAATAGGATTATACATTGGGCTTGGTGGTGATGATTTTCTCTTCAAAATAGGAAGATAAGATCTCGATACCGACGTGTTCCCCTCATGCAAAAAATAAGCCAGTACCAACTGATGCATTGAGGAGGATATATTTTTCTTGTTCTGTCAGCTTGAATACGTTTTGTAGGACATCGATCGATGCGGGAGACTGCTTGAGAAGGAGCTGGATCGATGAGTTGGTCACGATAGCCTTGCCATAGGATGATCCCATGAAGTCCTCGACATCCTGCGTGATTGTTGTGACTCCAAGTCCATATTTACGGGCTCGCTTCACGAGTCCAAAGAGGAATTTTGCAGAATCTTCATATTGCATGATATTCCAGGCTTCATCGACGACGAGGAATCGTTTCTTTTCGCTAGATCTCGCTACGTTCCAGACATAGGTCAGGAGGATATACATAGCAATAGGTCGGAGGATATCATCGAGATCTCGCACAGAGAATACGACAAGTCATCACTTGAGATCAACATTGGTCGGTCGTGAGAATACTCAGGCAAAAACTCCAGAAACATATTTCTCGAGTCGATTGACGAGTCCTGATGCTCCATCCATAGTCTCGAGAACGGAGTAGAGATCTTTGAGAAGAGGGATTTCTTTGCCTTCGATCGAGTCATCTTCCATCGTAATACCCTTGAGT
>JAYSSB010000132.1:0-1252 GCA_043720755.1 Candidatus Altimarinota bacterium
CATATGACGTGGGCTCGTATGTATGACCTCAAGTGAAAATGAGATACCAAATTCTTGAGATCTCTCCAGGCATTTCTCTCACGACTCCACTGGCAGTCACACTTCATCCAGAAGCTCGAGGATGAGCCACGACTTGAGACGATGAATACTGTCAAGCTCTATGATACTATCCGTACGGAGTATGATGATCATATCATGACTGCGATCGAGACAGCGACTACTGGAGTACCATTTATCGATGGGATCGTGAGACAACTGCAGGATATCTGATGGGTCAACTTCCGAGCTCGGGCAACACTCGTATCATTCGTCACGTGTACGTGTATGCAGCCATGGCAGGGGAGATTTGCCCATTGGCTTGCGAGACTATTTACTGACTATGAGCCTGGGATCCACTTCATGCAACTCCAGATGCAGTCTGGAACTATGGGGATCAATACGATCCGAATATACAATCCGATGAAGCAACTGCATGACAAGGATAGTGATGGACTCTTCGTAGATGCCTATCTTCCTGAACTTTCTCGTCTTCCACAGCACCTCCAGGCGAGTCCATGGGAGATATCTGAGATGGAGTCGATAGAGTACGACTTCGTCCTCGGGCGAGACTACCCACATCCGATCATAGATGTCGAAGAGGCGAATAGATCAGCTCGAGTGATCCTCTATGATATGAAGTCGCATATCGATCCAAGAGTGAAAAAAGCAATAGTCGAGAAACATGCGAGCCGCAAGTGAACTCCACGAAAAAACCCCCAGAAAAAAGAAAATATAAAATCAGATACCAATCTCTCACTTTTTGACTAAGATACAATCATGAAAAAAACTCAATGGATCATCTATGATCAATGCAATCCTCGCTATATCGCCGAGGGAGTGACTGATATAGTATTTCTCCTCTATACTCCTATGAGTATAGAGTGACCCTATGCTACACTCAGGTGGAATATGAGATCTCGTATTGCTGAGTATGCTATTGCTCGATCATTTCTCGCGAACTGTACTCAGCTCGGGTATGCAACTCACTGGATAGAGTGTACGAGCTATAGAGAGGGAATAGAGAAATATGGAAAAGAGTGTTGAGATTCAGAAATTCTCCTCATGAGACCGAGTGAAGAATATCTCGCTCGACGTATAGAGTCATGGAACCTCGATCTCGAGATACTTCCCAATACTCAGTTTCTCATCACTCGAGAAGAGTTTTCTCAGCAATTCGAGAAGCCTCCTATTATGGAGACATTTTATCGATATA
>JAYSSB010000133.1:0-3564 GCA_043720755.1 Candidatus Altimarinota bacterium
TATGATGAGTATGTTCATATGTTTATCGAATTGGGAGAGCTACTATGAATCGAGCACCACTATATTCTGGAGAGCTATCAGCCTCTATAGTGCCATGATGCATAGATATGATCGTCTTGCAGAGATAGAGTCACATACCGAGTCCACAAGTTGTACTCGATCCGGTCGTATATTTATCGAATAGATTCTCGAGATCGATTCCTGAGAATCCAGAACCATTATCTTCGATTTTCAGAGTCAATATATTCTCACTTTTGGATGCAGAGATTGCGATGATGGGATCATTTTGGATATCGACAAATTTGAGAGCATTTTCTAGGAGATTGTTGAGTACCTGCTGGAACTGTATGCGATCGAGATCGACGAATCCTATGTCTCTATCTATCTCAGATATCACTCGTATATCTCTATGCACATGGGCAAATAGTGATATCTCATATTCGATAAACTGAGCAAATGATACCCTTTCTAGAAAGAGAGTTACCTGATGTGTATCGTAGTATTGTACAGAGAATAGCTTGGAGATGAGTGATCCAGTCCTCACGAGTTGCTGATTGAGGATCTTGAGTTCGTCTCGCAGAGATGCCACATCGATGTCAGTTTCTTTTATATCATCGATGATACTATCAGATTGGAATATAGCAGATGAGATAGGGGATTTGATCTCATGAGAGATCATCGTGATGAATTCTTTTTGTCGGTTGATGAGATTATTGTAGTCGATTGTTTTTTCATCGACTTTTTGATCGAGGGTATGGGAGAGTTCTTGGAGTTCAGTATATGTCTGTATATAGCGAGTATGTCCTGAGAGGAATCGTGCAAAATGAGATAACAGAGTGATCTCTGTTTTTGTGAAAAAGTCTCCAAATCGTTTACTCGAAAGCATCAGTAATCCAATAGGAACAGAATCATGCAAAATCGGAAATATTAGAAATATCCCTGCTGGAATATCACGGATTACTCCTTCTATATCGAACCCACTCCGACGAGTTTCTTGGAATACAATATCATGCATATATATCGGATCATCCCATCCATGTTGGAAATATGCTAACAAATTTGCATACTTTATGGTAATACTACTCTCAAAAAGATGAATATCTGCTTTCCTGATGCCGAGGATATCAACAAGTTTTGCTGATATTTGCTCCTTCATCGTACTATAGCTGATAATATCGATCACTTGATTCTGGAGATCAGAGAGTTGATGTTGGAGTACTATACTCTGCTCATCAGAGTTGAGCCACAGTGAGAGTCATCGATGACTCCAGTAAAATACTGTGATACCAACAACTATAGGTAGATATCCGATAGGATCATCAAAAAACCAAAATTGCCCAATATGGAGCGTATCATTCTCGATGATAAGAGTTGCCATATATCAGAGGATACCGAAACTGAGGGCTAGCGAAAATACGATCACTCTATTGAGTCCATAGCCAATAGGTCAGAAATAATATCTCTGAAGTGTGAAGTAGACAACAACTACAAAATATAAGTAAAAGAATATGAGTTCTTTCTCAAGTATCCAGATATCGTAGAGCGGGAGAAATACCTGAAGTGCAATCAGCATAAACAGCATAAAATATGCTCAATAGAGTATCTTGGTAAGTCTGACTCGTTCGAGATTGATAGTAGTACGAAGTCGGATGATCGATATCCATACAAATCACACTAGAAAAATGATATAAAGGAGTATTGTCATCCAATACAGTTCGCCATATACCTCTCTCCATATTCACTGAGTTGGGACGAATCTGATACCTTCGATGATATATCAACTAAAAACATAGAGATATATAAGTATGAGAGTGATCGGGAGTATGATATTTTTGAGATATCGAGTATTTGGTTTTTTTTGATCAAAATAAAATACAAAGAATCAAAGACTATATACCGTAATAATTCATATGATAAAGTTGATACGTGATAGATACAAGAGTATATCTGGCGATACTATGAACCCTACAAAAAAAAGAAAATAAAATATAAACCAAATCGATAAAAATATCGTAAAATTGAGAAAAAATTTCCCCGAGAGATTGCGAGTACTCAGATACACCTTGTATCACAAAAAAACAGATACAATAGATACTATTATATAAAGAAAGAGATACATATACATCGGTAAGTATATCTATATCTTATCGATATTCATATCAAATACAACTTCTTATGTTATCTGCAGTATCTCACGGATTGATCATTTTGCGAATTGTTTTTGGAACAATGGGAGGGCAATAGGGAATACTGCAATAGTACTATCATATTTTGGTGAAGCCACGAGATGACGACTAAAATATGAAGGATCTGTTGCATTGAGTGATTGTCATCCAAGTCACATAAATACCTTGTATATAGCATTGTTGTGTCATATCTCCATCAGAGCAGGGAGACTATGTTGCTCGAATCATACCGATCCAAAAAATTGTTTCAAAAGTTCAGCAAATATAAATGGATTGCGATATTCCATCATCAATCAAAGTGCTGAAAAAATAATCATGGAACTTGTATCAACTGACAAAATATTTTGGATTCGTTTTTGCATATCTGATACGAGAACTCTCGGATAGTGAGGAGCGAGTTCCCATCTATGAGCATCTTCGAACTTGGCGATATATGCCTCGGCATATCATACGAGTTCTCCAGTCTGCTTGTCCCTACAGAGTACTACATGAGACTCCATGCTCATGAGAAGACGCTCCCTGATAGTCTCGATACTCTGTGATCGTGTATGTACGAGTTCTGTCTCTGACGATCGACAGTGTGGGCACATGATTGCTTGAGATATATCGATGAGAGTATGTACTTTTTTCTTATAGATATCTATAGGGAGGTGTCCGAATACTTCTTTTTTCCCTGAGATCGTATGACAGCTATAGCATCGTATGAGCTCAGATGAGCCATCTGCCCACATATCTTGAGTGAGTGTATGGATCTCTCAGAGCTCATGGAGAGTAAGTTTCGTAGGATTGGTAGGAGATATATCGAGGGATGATCATCGTTGCATAGGAGAAAAATCAGAAAATAAAACTCCTATTTTTTACTAAAAAAAGGTTACGTTTTTGTTACATTTTCAGGTCTTATATCAAAAATTAATAATCTCTTAATAATCCGTATTGACAGATATATTTTTCCTATATAGTAGGGGAGCAATATATTATTCTTTAGCTATGTTCGGGACTATTTTTTTATCTCTCATATTGAGTGTTGGCTTCTTTTTTATATTGACTATGACAGTCAATTACTATTTTGCGAGCAAAAAATATACTGGAAAGATAAACGATCACTTTGATGGGAATAAGTTCTACAACATAAGTTGGTCAGCTGGAGAGACGTTCAGACTCACAGAAACTGAGGAAGAATTCTTCTGAAAAAAACATACAAACTGACTCCTCACATTCTACAAGTGGATACTCAATCAGAAGATATCTCTCTGGAAAAAACGAGGTGTCATACAGATACAACCCAAAAAAAATCACGAGAAAAAAACAACCCAAGTGACCTATATTGGGCATGCGACTGTCCTAGTCCAGACTCATGGATTCAATATCCTTACCGATC
>JAYSSB010000134.1:0-1227 GCA_043720755.1 Candidatus Altimarinota bacterium
AGCGAGGAGTGAGACTGCGACCGATGCGATGATGGCGAGGAGTGCTATCCACTTGATCCATGATCGACTCGGGAGATAGACGACGACAGCGTACTCTATGAGAGAGTAGAGGAACCATCCGGTTGCAATGACGAATACAGAGTAGAGATGGAACAAGGCAAAAGAAAGCTGATCCAGAGATATCGGACCAAAATAAAATCCTCCAACCGTGAAGAGGAGTGTCAGATAGTAGAGAGTTGCAATCATGAGCCACACACGCTTGGCGACCAAGAGTGTCAGATCATGATAGTCATGTCCCGTAGATTGGATTTTTGTTATGATATCCTTGATTTTCGACATATTGTTTGTATATTGATGCCAATTATATACAAAAATGTCACTCACACAAGCTCAAATTGCTCATCTCGCCAAGCTCACATCTCTCAGGTCACAGGAGTGACTCGAGATATCGAGCGTACTCGACTCATTTGCGTCACTCTCCGAGGTAGATACTTCGCATATCACTACCATCTCTCGTAGTGGACAGGGATCTCTCGATCTGCGTCATGATACAGTAGTCGACGCTCATATCGCAGATGATCTGCTTGCTTGCTCAGGACAAAAAAAAGCAGCCCACCAGATTGTGCTGGGTGGGATTATGGTTGGGGAATAATTATATGCTCTCTTCTTTTTCTCTCACATCATGGCGTGGTATCGATACTCTCTCGATCGATCTCGGCCAACATACCTACATCCAGTGAGTCAATGGCTCTGGTAAGACGCATATCCTCGATGCGATCCATATGCTCTCAGGGTCTCGACCGCTCTATGGCGATGCAACACTGGAGATGGGGAGCGAATTTGAGGGTATTTTTGTAGCAAGTGAACTCCGCAAAAGCTATCGTATAGTGCGAGATGCCGATCGTGAGTACTACGGGATACAGTGATCCAAGAGTACCAAGCCCAAATACATGACCGCTCTCCCCTGGCGGACGGTACATATATCGCCTTTTGATATGAATCTGTTATATTTTGCACCGGCGATGCGTCGTGACTATATCGATCTCATACTGGCTCGTAGCTATGCTCAGTTTCCAGGAGTACGTAGAGACTATGAGAGATGTATGCAACAACGCAATGCTCTCCTGAAAAAAATCAGAGACGGTCTCGCCAAGAGAGAGGATCTCGACTTCTGGGATGTCAAGTTCGCAGAATATGCAGAAGTATATGGGCTCTATAGGACAAGAT
>JAYSSB010000135.1:0-3509 GCA_043720755.1 Candidatus Altimarinota bacterium
ATAACCCATTTTTTCTATGAGTTTTGCTACACTAGCACTCCGAGTCGAGATCGTCACTGCCCTGACCAAGCTCGGATATACTGAGCCTACTGAGGTCCAATTACAGGTCATCCCTCTTGCCCTCGATAACAAAAATATCATCGTCCAGTCACATACTGGATCTGGTAAGACTGCCGCATTCGTCATACCAGCTCTCAATCGTATCGATCCACGACTTCGCAAGCCTCAGGTCCTCATCCTCGAGCCAACTCGTGAACTCGCGATGCAGACCCGTGAAGAGGTCATGAATATCTCTCGAGATATGCGTATGGGATCACTTGCCGTGTTCGGTGGATTCCCGATCCGTCGCCAGATCGAGCAGCTGCGTGATGGACCACAGGTCATCGTCGCTACTCCAGGTCGTCTCATGGATATGATCGAGCGTCGAGCGATCGATCTCTCTGCTATCTCTATGCTCATTATCGATGAGGTAGATCAGATGATGGATATGGGATTTTCTCGTGCTGTCGTCGAGATCTGGGAACAGCTCCAGGCACTCGAGCAGGTCATGACGTTCTCAGCGACCTATACTCGTGAGATCACTCGTATCATCGATGACAATATGAAGTGAGGATATGAGTCTCTCATCCTCTCGAAGACTCCTACAGTAGACACGATCGATCACGTATTCATGCGTGTAGGAACTCGTGACAAGTATCCACTTCTCAAGCGTACGCTCGAGAGATTCCCTGAGCACAAGGTAATCATATTTACCGCTCGCAAACACGAGACCGAGGAACTCGAGAGATACCTCCATCGTGACGGATTCTCAGCAGCATATATCAACTGAGATATGATGCAACGAGACCGAGTACGAGCGATCGAGGCATTCAAGGCGGGCAAAGTCCGGATATTCATCGGTACAGATGTCGCATCACGAGGGCTCAATCTCAACAACATCGGACTCGTCGTCAACTACCATGTTCCACACGATCCAGAGGCATATATTCATCGTATCGGTCGTACTGGTCGAGCGGGTGCTGATGGTCATGCGATCATGTTTGTCTCGTCTGAGGAGGAGCGTCAGCTCCAGCGTATCGAGCGTATGCATCGTATCGAGATATCTGAGGTAGATCCAGAGGGAGTCATGATCCCTCGCAAAAAGGCAGAGCCATATCGTAGTTCTGGAGGATCAGGCGGAGGCGGATACCGTGGACGTGGAGGATCAGGCGGAGGCGGATACCGTGGAGGATCATCATCAGGTTCTGGTGGTGGATACCGTGGAGGATCATCTTCTGGAGGATCAGGAGGCTACGATGGCAAAACTCGAGAAGGTGGCTCATCCTCTGGAGGATACTCATCTCCTCGTCGTGATGACAACGGAGGCGGATACCGAGGTGGATCGTCCGCAGGCTCTGGTGGTGGATACCGTGGAGGATCATCTTCTGGATGATATCAGGGTGGACAAGGAGGAGGATCGGGATATCGAGGCTCTCAGGGTGGAGGCAATGGTGGTCACTCGTTCGCTGATAGCGGATCTGGTGGATACCGTGAGCCACGACCATCTCAGTCTCGTGGAGATGCATCTCATCATGCACACTCTCAGCGAGGAGAATAATTCATCTATATATACCAAAAACTCCAGAAATGGAGTTTTTTGATCTCTGAGAAAAAAGTTCACAAAAAGTTTGCTTTTTTGGCAATATTCGCTATATTTCACGCATTCATTTTGAGTATATACTATATGCGGATCGGTAGCTCAGTTGGTAGAGCAGAAGACTCTTAATCTTTTGGTCGCGGGTTCAAATCCCGCCCGGTCCACCATCACTCAAAAATGAAAAAAACTCTGAATATATATTCAGAGTTTTTTTATACTATAGTATCAGCCTATACCCCCGCATCGCATATCTCAGAGTATATCGTTCGCAGATCAGTAATATGAGAGAGATGAGTATCAGTACTGGTGTCATATCGACTCTATCAGATATCTTTCGAGTCTCAGTGGTATGACTCATACTGGATCCGATCTCTCGAAATACTCTCTCGAGTCCTGAGCGATCCTCTCCTCGGAAATATTCGCCACTTGTCGTCTCTGCGAGTTCTCTCATCATCGGCTCATCGAGATCACTCTGGAGATATCTTCCACTCCCATCTGAGAAATATTGTTTGACTCCATAGCTATCCGTATAGGAGAGTACGGCTCATGAGAGAGATCCGATACCGACTGTATATATCTGTACTCATTGTGCTCTCGACTCACTCGCTGATATCATAGGATCTATACCAGTATTGGCTCGCCCATCGGTGAGGAGTATGATCGACTTCGCAGGACTCCGAGATCCTGAAGAGGTCATATTCGCAAGGAGGAGTGCATCCCCTATATTGGTTCCTGAGAGCCCTGGGAGATCCTGACGGATCAGCGACGGCGAGAGTCCTCAGATGATACTACTGATCCCACTATAGTCTCTCGAGTATGGGAGAGCAACCCATGGTTTCCCAGCAAATATGATGAGAGCAATCCGATCATCTCGACGACTTGAGACAAAATTCTTCACTACACCCTTCGCTACAGTGATCCGATTGGGCGAGATATCCTCAGCCAGCATCGAGAGTGATATATCGAACACGATCACGATATCCTGTGATACTCGTGACTCTACCATATGAGTCTGTACTATACTCACTCCAGCGATGATAGAGACAAGGCATGTAACGAGGAGTGTCTGTATGAGATAGAGTATCCATATACTCGTCGGAGTCCTCAGATATCTCTGTATGAGCGGATTGGGATGGATAGTACCGACTCTCTCTCTCGCATAGATATACCATATTCCCATGATGATAGGGATAGCGATGAGAGTGAGAGGATGAGCGATGAATAGAGTCAAAATATACGTATTAGATATCTATCTTATTTTTAGTTTTATACTGAGTTCGTTATTTAGCGTTTCTTTCTCAGTATTTGTGAGATCTTGTTTGCTGTATTGTACTTGTTCCAGTGTACGAACTATCTCTATGAGTCTAGCATCTTGAGTATATGATGCGATACGCTCTGGGATATGTGCCCAGCTATGCTGTGGCTGGTATGTATAGGTCAGATATCTACGTATCTCTATGAGCATCAGTTCAGCATAGTCATCTCGAGAGATATCTACTCTGTGATATGAGTAGCGAGTTCTCTGTTGACTCATCTCCGCTCATCTGAATCATCTTGCCCTATACCCCGAGTAGATCCACCATAGGAGTCCTACGGCTCCACCAGATAGTAGAGCTATGAGTATCGATGAGAGAGCGATAGGGGCTACCCACCATACGGGATGTACTGCAAAAAATACTCCAGTCATATAGACAGGAGTATAGGCAGAACGAGAAAATAGTAAATAGATATCAGAGAGAGTTACTCGCTACAAAAACTTTTAATTGTCCATATCGAATCTTTATTGGTACACCCACGGAGCCAAGAAGCTGAGGATATATCCGAACATAAAGAGGATAAAGAGTCAGATAACAATATTGATAGCCCACGTCTT
>JAYSSB010000136.1:0-3497 GCA_043720755.1 Candidatus Altimarinota bacterium
GCACCCAGTAGGGTTCGAACCTACAACCAACGGTTTCGAAGACCGCTACTCTTCCAATTGAGCTATGGATGCATGTTCCTTACTTTGGATAAGTAGGCGGATTATAGAGAAGTATGTTAAAAAGGCAAATTTTTTTTATATTTTCGTTTTCTTTCTTTTGCCAAATCACTACTTTTCTCTATACTGACGCCTATGCAACCAATCAATGTAAAAGTCTGTACCGGCAGATCCTGTACCGAAAGACAAAGCAATTATATCAAAACTCGACTCGACGCAGATAGAGAATTCTACGGGTACTCAGACGATGAAGTAGTGATCGAAACCTGCATGTGCCAGGGGAGGTGCAAAGAAGGAGCAACAGTAGTATTCGGTGCTGATGTACAGATCTGGCAAAATCCCGTCAAGGCATCAGAACTCCTGAGAAAAAAAGTCACAGAAGCAAGAAAAAGAATGAATCAAAAAATAAAAAACTAACCCAGCCATCATAATGCCAAAAGTCTGATATGTCGCCATCGTCGGTCGCCCAAATGCTGGTAAATCTACTCTCATCAACGCCCTCATCGGAGAGCGAGTGAGTGCGATATCCTATCGCCCACAGACCACTCAGCGGACTATCCCTGGTATTTTTACTGATATCGACAAAGGTATACAAATCATATTCCTCGATACCCCTGGGATACACCACAATGCCAATGAGCAATTCGGTAGTCAGAAATCTCATGAGATCCATACCCTTATCAATGCTCAGGCATTTGCGGGGTTGCGTGACGCTGATATCATCCTCCGTCTCATCGATCCGACTCGAGTACAGTGAGCCGAGGATGAGCGTATCGATACGGCACTATCGCATATGAACAAGCCGATACTCAGGATCGAGACCAAGCAAGATCTCGAAAAGGGATACCTCGGGAAGGATATCGACTACAAGATCGACTCAGTAAATGGAACGGGATTCGCAGAGCTCATCAATGCTATTGCTCTAGAGTTACCCGAAGGACCCTATCTCTACGAAGAGGATCAGTATACGGACCAGACTATGGATCTGCGTATCAGCGAGGTCATCCGTGAGCAGCTCTTTGCAGAGCTCGGAGATGAGATCCCCTATGCGTGTTATGTCGAGATCGGGAGTATCGAGAACGGTACAGACGAGCTCATCATCCCAAACCTCAGTAATATGACTCCTGAGAGCTTTGTACCAAAAAATAAAAAAGGAAAACTCCCAATGCTCTCCATCCAGGCCTATATCAATACCGAGACAGATTCTCAGAAGACGATCATCATCGGCAAATGAGGAAAAAAAATCCAAGATATCGGAACCGCATCTCGACTGGTGCTCGAGGAGATATTCGGGAAAAAGGTATTCCTCGCACTCCGAGTCAAAGTCGATAAAAACTGGAGAAAAAACAAGAAAACTCTGGAGAGACTATTTCCTAAAAAATAAAGTATGGAACCTAAACAGTATCTTCCCTATAGAATTTTCCTAAAAAATATTCCTATTATCATATATCCTGCCAAAGACGATGCAGATATATCAAAGGCTTTTTCAAGAAGTGAAATTTCTTCAATTGAAGAATATCTATTTCGTGTATTACCTGTGTTTGAAGATAAGATTACTGGAGCTGATGTATTGGTATGTTATGTTTGGAATGACGGCAAGATACCTATGGTTGATGTATGGAAAATCACGAGAAATACGATAAGTGACGACTCTGGTTTTCTCTACGATTGCTTTATATTACGTGATGACGTTATTGAGTTATTTATGGGGATTGCTTCTGGCAATTCTCTTATTGTTCTCACTTCAGAAGAGTTATTGTTACGAAAGCTCATTATCGAAGAGTGAAAAACTTTCTTTGAAGCAAGTGATAGAGAAAAGTATATACCTGAATTTCCTCTTGATTCTAATCCAACTGAAAAGTTCTTTCAATAACTATGTCCTACGACGCATTCGCTACTACATTTTCGCATAGTCGCAAGGATCTCTACTGGCCAGAGATCGAGCATATCATAGCGGATATGAGGGCTCGGGATTTTTGCAGTATTCTCGATATCGGTTGTGGTAATGGGAGATTCCTCGAACAGGCGAAACATATGGATCTCAAGATACATAGCTATCATGGTATCGATAGTTCCTGAGAGATGATCAAGGAAGCAGAGAGACTCCACAATACCCATGATTTCACGGTGTTTCCGATGGAGATGATAGGAAATTGTGGACCGATACAGGGAAGACTCTTTGAGAGTATTATTTTCCTCGCATCTTTCCATCATCTCGAATCGAGAACTCAGAGAATCAAGGTACTCGAAGATATGAAAAAACTCGTCACACCAAACGGTCGAATCTATATGACCAACTGGAATCTCAGGGATCAGGTAAAATATGAGAACTCTCATAGATGAGATGGCGACTATGATATCAAGATCGGGGCTCACTCGAGATACTATCATGGATTCACGGTAGATGAACTCGATGAACTATTCACAGAAACTGAATACCCGATAGTGGAAAATAGGATATTTGATGGTGGGAGGAACATAGTGAGTATCCTATCTATCTAGATTCTCAGATAACTATAGTATGGATCGCTTCAGATATCGATCTAGCATCTCTTTCGCTATCTTTTCGAGATATGAACTCAATAGGAGCTCTATCAACGATTCATCTATAGACAGATCTATTGATCATATCAAATTCTTGAGCCTCTTCGAGACTGATAACTCTTCATTGTTGTTGCCTTTTCATGAACTCTGATTCTAGGAGAGACAGTGAAAATACTCATGCAAATCATCATATTTCACGTATATGTGTATTTACTTTTGATCTGATGATCTCAATATCAGGGACCTGTCTGAGTTCGAGGAATGAGAGTCCATCTAGAGAGCTTCTATCGAGAACAACGGGTTCCTTATTTTGGCGTATCCTTTTTTCTTCGATGATCTGTATATCGATACACTCTTCCATAAAAATACGAAAATTGACCTTATTGATAATACCATCTGGCTTGAGCCAATTTTTCCATGCATCTTCTCATCATAGTTTTTTTGTATACTCAGCGATCACTTGCATTTGTATTTCTGGGAGTACCGAGAATCATCTTTCCTGAAGTATATCAATCAAACGTGTTTTTCAAGAGCAAGGCGGTCCTGTGAAAACAAATAGATTATTTTTCATATACTTGCATTATACAGAATATATTTTTTTGTAAATAAAATCCCTGATTTCTCAGGGATTTTTTCGAGATTTCTCAAAAATAGGAATTCTCCCTACTATTTCGCTCGCTCGAGATACTCTCCTGTCTCTGTATTGATCACGATAGACTCATCCTGATTGACGAATCCTGGGACTCGGAGCTCGAGACCTGTCTCGAGTTTGACGAGCTTGTCGATCTTGCCATCGGCAGTATTACCAGCGACAGATGGCTCAGCCTCAGTGACGAGGAGAGTGACACGGAGTGGGAGCATGATACCGATGAACTTGCCCTCGAATGTCTGGAGAT
>JAYSSB010000137.1:0-3494 GCA_043720755.1 Candidatus Altimarinota bacterium
GAGGCTCCACTACGTGGCAAAAAAGAATCTATACAGATCTATGGAGTTGATCCATTTGAGAAGAGAGATATTTAGATATCGAGATAGCCCAAAAAACTCTCAATTTTGAGAGATTTTTGATATTTTATCATTTTACTCTATACTCATAGTCATGACAGTCAATATCCATCCATCCTGGTACACTGTACTCGCACTTGAGTTCGAGCAACCATATTGGAAAAAGCTCACAGATTTTATAAAAAGTGAATACTCAACAACAAAATGCTTCCCACCAGGGAAAAATATTTTCAGAGCATTTGAGTTGACTCATTTTGATGATGTACGTGTCGTCGTACTCGGGCAAGATCCGTATCATACGGCTTGAGCTGCTATGGGTATGGCATTCTCTATACCAGATGGATCGAGGACTCAGCCGAGCCTGCGAAATATACTCCAAGAGCTCCATACTGATACCTGAGTCCAGAGGATACGAACTGATCTCACTGATTGGGCTGAGCAATGAGTCCTCCTCATCAATACGGCACTCACAGTCCGTGAGTGAGAGCCAGCATCACATAGTTGAGTGTGATGGGAACAATTCACAGATAGGATCATCGAGCTCATATCTGCTCAGAGGGAGGGGATAGTATTTGTCCTCTGGGGTAGCCATGCTATAGTCAAGAGATCTCTCATCGATCCGACTCGCCATCATATCATCGAGAGTTCTCATCCGAGTCCATTCTCGGCTCATCGAGGATTTTTTGGGTCTCGACCATTTTCTCGGACGAATCAGTATCTGAGAGAGCAGGGGGTATGAGAGATTTTTTGGGGATAGAGTTTTTGCTTGCTTTTTTCTCACTTTCGTCGACAATACGAGAGTACCTATCTATCTCACATATATGACCAAACAATCTTCCCATATTGCCTATGCGATACTCGCTACCGTCGTAGCTTGTAGTATCGTATTTGCCATTGCTCTCTATGTGTTCGGAACTGGAGGGATGACAACCCCGACTCCTCGTATCGATGTGACACCTACAATGATCAAGACAGGATCTGTATCTATCGTACTTCCTCCTAGTTCCACAGGATCGGCAGGATCGAGCGTAGATATATCATGTACGATGGAATATGCTCCCGTCTGTGGGACTGATGGGCAGACCTACTCCAACTCATGTGTCGCCAATAGTCGATGAGTCCTCACAGCGACTCCGTGAGCTTGCCCGACTACCGGTACAGGAGAGATACTCCCTCCTGCGTATGATACGGGTTCAGTACTCGTCTATACCAATACTCGACTCGGATATTCACTCGCTCTCCCGAGATCATCCTATTATGCTGGGGCTGGGGCTCGTGATGGAGCATCACACTCACTCGCTATAGCGACTACAGCCAGTGGCACGACTGAGTTCTCTACCGCTCCTGTGCAAGTATGGTACTACACTACCCCACCAGCGACTCCGCCAGGATCTCAATCAGTCAAGACAGCATGAGGTATCCTCTATATCCGTAGCAATGATACTACAGCCAGTCCCAAAATATCCAAAATCATCGATACGATCATCACAAGTGCCAAATAAAATAAAAACTCTCCAAATTTGGAGAGTTTTTATATTTTACTTTCTCTATCTCTTCGCATCACACTCTCATAATCACTCATCATCGAGTAGACGAGCTCCCAAAATGACTGTTGATGGTGTTTCTCCCTCAGATGAGCGAGCTCATGGATGATGATCGCATCGATGAACCGAGGATGATCATCTATAGATGATGCCAACCGATAGCTGAAGCATAGTCAGTTAGCACTACACGATCCCCATCGTTTCTCTGATATAGTGACTTTGATACTTGTGATTTTTGGCAATCATGCTCATTCCCAGAGCTCATGTACTCGAGGGACGATATATACTCAGAGAATATGCTTCATCTCCTGTATCTGATCTCGTGTATATACGATCTTATCTTGGAGATACTGACTTTTTCTTTTTGCTTGATGTTTTTCTATCCAGTCGCTTTTGGCAGATATGAACTCTTCTATCCTCGCTATAGAGAGTCCCATAGGAGACCTGACCATGAGAGATCCTGATGCATCTATCTGTATCGAGAGAGTACGACGAGATGAGCGGATGAGGGCATAGGACGGAGTCATAGCTCTACTATACTCATATATCGAGAGAGTGCCACTGATTTTGTATTGATTTTTGCTGGTTTGTCGTATAGTTGTTGTATGACGTTCTCTACTCTATTCTCCCGTATCATCCTCATCTGGCTCACTTTTGCTGTAGTCATATTGTTGCATCCTCTCGATGTCTCGGCTCTCTCTCGGACAAACTCGTCTCTCTCTGTATTCCGTGAATTGGGTATCGAGCTCATCGATCCAGTAGCCGATACCTACTATGCCTGAGATAGTATCCTCATACGGGGGAGAGTCACAGACAAACAGCCCTATGCTCTCGTCTATGTCAAAAATCTCTCCACAGGAGAATCCATATCTGATCTCGCAGAAACAGGCAAAAACGGTCTCTGGAATATGCCCGTCATATTCCCAGGTCGTGAGTGAAAATACTCTCTCATCATCGCATCAGGGAACTCGTTCAATACTACTCTCAACTATCCGATCACTCTCGTTGCTAACCAGACTCTAGTACCACTCGTAAGTCCTCGGAGCACTCTCCCGACTATCTCCTACAACCGAGAGAACTCGTATATCTCAGTAGCTCCGAGTACATGGTCGCAGATGCTGATCACACAGGGGAGTCGCAGCTCTACGACTCAAGGGAGTATCATCTCACTCAAAAATATCCCCCTCCGCTATGGTCCAGCCAAGGTCACTATATCGAGCTACAAAACGAATACTCCATCGTCACTCGATCGTATCCCGACTGATGGATATGTATGGACGGGGAGTATCTATATCGATCGTACTCGAGACATCATCGGGACTGATCGTGTCTCGATACGCAAGGTGAGATGACTTGCGACGATACAGTTCCAGATCCCACTCGGCAAAAAAGTCCAATCAAAATATTATATTACTACTCCAAGTGGAGACGTGATCGAATCTTGATTTGCTCCTCAATATATCGATCGAGATGGATATCTCAAGACAGGAGTCACTATCAGATCCACATTCTCTATCATGGAGGCTGGAGTCTACAAGGTAGAGGCAGTCTCGGACAACGGATATGCCTATTTCAACATACCACTCTCTCGGAGTGTATTTTGGAGTGTCATTGCTCCAGTCATGCCTACGGATATCAGTACTCTCCGCAGTGACGTATCTGCTGTCGAGACGAGCCTCATCTCGAGTATCAACTCGCTCCGTAGCTGACTCGGGAGATCACGTATCACTCGCAACACTATACTCACTGATCTCGCAGAGCGGAAGGCTCTCGATATGGCAACCCATGATTACGTCGGACATACGACTCATGCCGGACTCGATATCATCGAGTTTGCTCAGTCACAGAGCATCAAGATCACAGGTACTATATGAGAAAATGTCGCCTGATGAA
>JAYSSB010000138.1:0-9999 GCA_043720755.1 Candidatus Altimarinota bacterium
GCTCCTCATATTTCCTTGTGATAGCCAAATAGACACTCTCACATTGCATTGCCTCATCCACTATGTCATCCATGATCATCGTGTCCGTGTTCTGCCGACATATATTACAATATTAAAAATTATATTCGTATAATATATCAATATAAATATATTGTCAAGTACATTTTTGGATTACACCCTCACGAGCACTGTCCGCAACTCCTCGAATTACTCGATTTGTCGGTCGAGTCTTACTTTATTTTCTCCAACCAACTGGTGTAGATACTCATATCGACCATCCGTAGACTCGATGGAGTCTCGGCGAGAGTAGATTTGATCGACTTCATGGTGATAGTGTGTCACTTGAGATCCTTCTCTGTGAGAGTACCACTCTCTGCCTCATCGATGAGCTCCAGGAGGTCACGACTCGCATCACGAGCGACCTCATCACAGATCGTCTCGATATCTGCAGATACATATCCGTCAGAGAGTCGAGCGAGTTCATCATAGTCGAGTCTAGTACTCGGGCGACCAGCTCGCTCGATATACATCTGGAATAGTGCCCGACGAGCCACTACATCCGGGGGTCCGAGATATATTTTCTTGTCGAGACGACCAGAGCGGAGGATCGCAGAGTCGAGATGGTCAGGACGATTGGTGGCGGCGATGACGATCAGATTGGGTGCTGATTCTAGGGCATTGAACTCCTGGAGGAACTGAGAGACTTCCTCAGCTTTGCTAGCATCTACACTACTTGTACGAGCTGATACGAGCGAATCTATCTCATCGAGAAATAGTATGATCGGTTCGTTCTCGGCAGCTTTTTTTGCTCAAGTGAAAAAGTCCGCTATATTCTTGGTTGTCTGATGGAGGTATGATGATCCGAACTCTCCCATACTCTTCGAGATGAATCCACATCCGAGCTCTTCGGCGAGCTTCTTGGTAATAAATGTTTTCCCAGTTCCTGGAGGTCCATAGAAGAGTATACCAGTCGGGATCGATATCTTGAATTTTTCGTATTCAGAGTAGAGTTTTAGCGTCATTTCGTGTTTCTTTTTTTCTTCTTCTGTTTTTGGATTTTCTGCGTCTTTTCTCTTGAGCTTTTCGACGAGGAACTTGAACCTGAGTGGCTTGATAAAGCTATCTTTGAGTTCCTCTTTGAGTCCATCCATACCTGCCACAGCATCAAAGCCAAATAGTTTTCACTCCACTCGTGTGAAGTGCTGAACTTCGACTGCAGGTTTAGAATCTTCGGTTTTTGCATCACCAGTCTTGGATGCTATAGTACCACTATCTTTGCTCGGTGAGGCAGGAGGTGGTGAGAACTTGGTATCGAGATCTCTCATCATGTTCGCTGCATCCTCCACTCCAGACTGCATATCTGTGAGAGATCGTTCGAGATCGGTAAGACTCGATATATCCGCTCCAGATTTTTTGAGATCTTGGAATTCTCGGGAATTGGTTATTTCTGAGAAGAAAGCATCGAAGCCGATACGCGGTATTGGTAGATTTATCATGGTGTTAATTATGAGGTGAATTAAGATTACTGGAATATACTTGTTCTATTAAGTAGCCTGAATAAAAAATTAAAAAACTTCCAAATAATACGGGTCATGCCGTTATAATAGCGAGTATAAAAAAAACAATTCCATAAGTAGGTATTGGGAAGTCTTTCTGAAAGTAGGTAAGAGATATAATAAATGATATTAAGTAGAAATATTTTATACATTTCCATCATTTTTTTTCTCCTTTTGTTCGAGATAAATAATAATGTCGAAAATTAAAATCTTTTTTCTGAGAAAATATCCGAATAAGAGTTTCAATAACTGATATCAAAATTAAAAAAAATCATGCTATCTTGAATCCAGAATTTGCTAGTAGGTATATCAGACTTTCTCAGGATCAACTATTCCATCCAAATTCGATCGGGGCGATATGTCAAAATCAGGGGAAAATCGATATAATATAAGCATCAGTCCATCATAGCAAAACATATCACCAACCTGACATCAATAAAAATACAAAAAATAGTATAGAAATTCAAATCTTTTCTATATAGAGAAGTAGGAATATAATAATATATTTCAAAATTTGGTACATAACTTTTTAATCTTTTAGTTTCGCCTTGTACCTTTCGAGCATCTCGATCATCGGTTTTATGCTCTCCATCTGCATCTCGAATCTCTCTTTCTGTAAGATAAGTGGTTTCTGAAGTGATGGATCAGTATTTTCTGTGATCTGAGTATCGAGTGAGTCGATAGCATGAGTCAGTGTATCACGATTCTTCATGAGAAGCAACAGTATCTCCTCGATAGGGGAGAGTATCTGCGATTGTACCCACTTACCATATTTCACGAAATTGAATATATCTGCGTATTTGGAATTCTCTAGAGTTTTGCGGAGCTCTACGGTCTGATCTGTCGCATTACCTGCCATCCCAGATATCACAGCGAAGGAGTCACGGAGTCGAGCTGAGAGATTGTCTGTCCACTCGCCACGACTAGCATCCGTGAGGAGAGAGATTGACTGCTTCTGACCACTCTTCAGAGCGATAGATGCCCTGGTAATACTCTGGAATAGTGTCTGGATCTCATGCTCAGTGTTGTTGAGTGCGAGGAGTGCTCGGTGAGCGATCCATGAGAATACACGAGCCATGATAGAGACAAAAAATACTCCCAGAAAGTACACAAGTGCCATCATCCCACCATAGAGGATACCTGCGATCATGAGTACCATGACGATCCCTGCAGCGTCACGAGAACGACCGAGATTCTGTACCAGTTTTCCTCATCCTGAGGCGATGTTTTTCATCTGTTTCATGAGAGAGTTTTTTTCTAGAGCGATATGTTCGGCGAGTCCTGATGGCTCGAGGAGTGGCTCACGGAATGTCTTCTCTAGCTCTGCGAATGCTTCTTTTTGCTTCGCAAAATCAGATCTCTCGACGACTTGACCGTTCGATACATAGTGATCATCAGTTATCACAACATTACCCCCACGAGTATAGAGATATGATTTGCGGAGCATCTTCGCCATGAGGATCGCGAGTACAATCGTATAAAAAATCCCGAGGACACAGAGCACTGCGAATATCACTCATGGTATCCCAGCAGAGAGTCCGATGAATCCTGTGATCAGCGTCACGATCGCAAGTGGCATACTTGCCCATCTGATGATGGAGAGATAGTCTGCCTGGACACTCATACGGAGCTCATCAGTGGATATCCATTCATAGAGATAAAATCCCCGCTCATCGACTTGTTGCTCGATGAATTCTGGAGATTCAGTGTTTTCTATTTCTAATTCTAGATCGGGAGAGGGAAGTGTGCGAGTGAGCATCTTAAGTAATTGAGGATAATTGAGTCGAATTATAGAGAAAAATAATAAATTATCTAATAAAAATATTAAATATTTTTGCGATAACTTATTTCATAAAATACCTATTCGCAAACTCGACTGCTTGTCTCCCGATCTGCTCCCCCATGATACGTCCTGGGATATCATCCATCGGTGGATGTATCCCTCACCAGATACGAGAGAGTGCTGACTCGTCAGCAGCATCACGATAGGTTGCCCACTGGAGCGTGATATCACTACTCGGTCACTGCTCGAATACGAGATAGCTCATTCTCGGGAGTCGAGTCTCCATGAGTCCTCCTGGGAAGTACTCATCTCCCGTGATAGTCGCGAGTACCTCAGCAGCTGCTCGTGAGAATGTGGAGTGCCCCGATACATATCCAGCAAATGGTGGAGTGACAAAGCTCGGACGCTGGTACGGCCACCAGTTGCTCGCGAGTATCCAGTCGACTCATGCCGTATCTATAGAGGGATCGTTGATATATTTGGGTCATTTCCATGATTTGATCTTGATCTTGCCGATGTTTTGTCAGTTCGATCCTGCGAGGGTCTCGCCTGTACTGATGAGCTCTATGTATCCAGGTATCAGTGGGAATCCCATCACATCATAGGAGGGAAGTTCCGGATCAGATGACTGTCCACGACTCGCCATAGCTCGGATCGCAGATATCGGCCTGATGCCATCGTAGGCTCACTTCGCCCCCCAGGCAGCGATAGCAGCATCATGCATAGCACCACCCAGGATATAGTATCACTTCACATCCCACTCGAGATCATCGATAACTGGACCAGTTCATTGCCATCTCTTCTCTCCTATCTTATCAGATACACTATTGAAAATTGTGAACCAGTGTCCAGGTGGAGTCTCTGATCTCGGCCCGTCTGCCCAGAACTCAGCGATGGCTCGAGTGTAGTCTCCTCGTAGGATATTATTTGTTGTATAGGGTGTTCCAGTTTTGGGATTGAGAGTCCTACCGAGTCTCGCAGTACCACCTGATCTCATATCATAGTAGTCGAGCATCCCAGATGATGTAGTCGGGAGAGTCGTACTATTACCAAGATGTGATGGAGATATATCGATACGAGTTGTATCTCGTGGATCAAGATGGCTAGACCAGAGTGTGACGAGTGCATAGTTCCACTGCCAGAGTGCTAGGGTAGATCCAGTCGCCTGAGGCGGGAGACCAGGATCGAGATATGTGATATAGTTGTGCCCATCTCGCTCGTGTATGGTTTGCTGGTTTTTTTGTAATGAAAATGGTCTCACATCTCCCCACTCGGCACCGATAAATGTCGCTGCTCATCCACGGATCGGATTGCCTCACTGATCGATGAATACATCGAGTGAGAGTGGTTGCCATCTGTTCCAGTCGATGATATCTGGATTACCTCATCCTGTACTCGTCATATCGAGAAATGGATTGATAGGCGAATAATACTGGTTGGAGTATGATCCATTCTCTCAGTTTATAGTCGTTTTTCATGCTTCGTTGGATCCATCAGTTTTCCCATATTTGATATAGCAATCAGCTACTGCATTGCCGAGTTCTGCTGGACTCGCTACCTTGGAGATATCTGATCGAGTATTGGTAGTACTATATCCGAGACGGTTCATCAGATTGCCTGCGAGAGTCATCGTATCACTATATCCTGGAGACTCACGATAGCGGTGTGCTATGAGTCTATAGCTCGCATAGCTGATGGCTCTCTCGATATCGATATCTGGTGTATTGGATCTCACTGGAGCATGAGGACGCAAACATACTCACATAGCCGTATTGTCGAAGAGGTAGGTCTGATTGCTCGGATGATAGAGTGCCCAGATATCGTAGTTCATCGCAGCAAAATGAAACAAATTGCGAGCCTGTACTGGTGGACGGACTCGATCCTTGCGAATCGCCGAGAGCATCAACTCGTTCCATATTCGTACGATCGAGTGATCTCTGGGCTTGACTACGGGAGTCACGACTCAGCCGATATCGACTACTCGTTTGTCGATGCGAGATGCGATACAGACGTTGGGTCGATATTCACAAGTGATCGTATGTTTCCCTGCTCACTTTTTGTCTATCTGGAGGTCTGCGAACGATACTCCAGTCTGTATATATCTGATCTGTTGTCCACTGATCCCAGCGAATGAGAGTGTCATAGTCATCGATCCTGTCTGTGTCTTGCGTTCTCTACCTGAGAGTGAACACGTAGGAGTGAGTGTATCTCTATCATAGATCCCAGTTGTTGGGATCTGGACTCTTGGATTGTTGTTGTTGGCTCGACAGAGTATATTGCTATAGGACTTGATACGATCGAGTACGATCGGATAAAATGCTCGATTCTCATCACTTGCATATGACTCCGCATTTTTCATATATTCTCGTATCTCTCTCAGAAGGATAGTGGTATCTTCTCCGCTATCGATACGTCTCTTGTAGTCAGCTATAGTATATCCGAGACTCATATACGAGTTCTCCTCGATACAGCTATATCACCGAGGATCTGATATGAGCATGATCTGATTGTATCATATCTGACATGGTGGTTTTGGTTTCACTGCTTTGGCTGATACGAGTCCCGCTTCGCAAAAAGAAACTAACATAAAAATACAGACAAGAAAGAGTCGCATAGAGTGATAGATAGGAATTGATATAGAGTATATGAAAAGAGGAATGACGAGCAAGTATAATACAAGAAATCTCCCAATTAATTGGGAGATTTCTTGTATCTATAAAATTACTTATTCAGCTCTTCGGCGAACTCCTCCTGATCTTTCGCTCCGAGGACTTTGATCGCTTTCAGCTGTGCACTCGCATCATCGAACGACTTCTTCTCTGCGTCTGCCTCGATCCGGATCTGAGCTCGGTATGACTCGATCGTATCGAAGTGGTTCTTGAGCTTTGTCACATTCTCGACAAATACACTTGCTGAGAGGACGGGCTTGGATGCGAGTTCCTCTGATTTGCGAGATGACTCGATCGCCTTGTCCGTGAGCTCTGACGACATCTTGTCGATGGTCGATCCCATCACGGTAATCGCTGCCATAGATGCGTCGATCGCCTTCTGACTACTCGTCTCGATGAGGGCTGTAGAGAGGAGCGTCTTGAATATCGGACGAGACGAGCTCATCGCGAGAGACAGCTTGGATGCTGAGTCGAGACGCATGAGGAGACGCTTGCGAGCCATATCCAGATTGCCGATGAGTACCACCAGATTGGACTGGAAATACTCGACATGACGAACGAACATATCATACTTCATCTTCTCAGTCTCGTCCTTGCTCTCGATGCCCTTTGCTCGGAACTCTTCGATCTTCTTTGCGAGGAATTCTTTATACGCAACCACTTTTCCGAGATTGGCATCGATACCATCGAGGAACTTTTTCTGCATGTCGACACTCGTATCGAGTGAGGTGTGTGCCTGGTCGAATCCTGAGAATATCATCTGGATTTTTCACTCCAGTGACTTCACATCGAACGCTGCCTCATCCCACTTCGCATCGAGAGACTTCATGAGTCCACCGAGGATCGGGATCGACTTCGCGAGACGCATCACGGTACCATCATTGTTGATGATCTCCTTATAGACGGATTGGACATTGTTATTCATCTCGGTGAGGGTATCTGATACCTTCATGATTGGATCCGAGTCGATGATGGTCGCCGTCTCAGATATAATCGAGTCGATAGGTGCCGTGATCTTCTCTCCGAGTGACCTGAAGTCCTTGGCCTCAGCAAAAGTCTGCTCTACCTCTGCTGACTCAGTAGCTGAGAGGGGTTTTGCCTTGATATCTGCGATGATGACGGCAGCCTGCTTGTCATCTGTAGTTGGATCCTGAGTCTTTACTTGAGCATCGGCCATATTTTTGGGTATTAAAAAATAATGAATTTATTGTATCGGAATATAGTTATTTTTGCAAAAGATTTTAGATGCGGATTCGGGCTCGATCGAGTATATTGATCTGTGTCTTGAGTCGGGCAGTCATGAGCTCGAGAGTGGGACTCACTTCTAGGGTATCTCTTAGATTCTCTGTCATTATCTGGAGCTCACTCGCGTGTCTACTCATCCAGAGGTCGAGTTCTCGAGAGAACTCTCGGATCAGGTCTACGAGCCACTGTTGATTCTCGTTGGATTCTTTTGATATTCCTCTGCTGGTATCGCGTATCTCAACGGATAGATGGATGATACTTGCTGAGATATCTCGGATATTTTGTACTCCGATTTTTGCGTCTCTATAGTCGACATTCATATCTGATAGGACTGATGAGTAGAGATGTATGAGTCGAGATTTTCTCTCTCAGATACTCGGCTTCGCAAAAAGAAACATTAGCAAAAACACCCCAATAAGCATGACAAAAAAGAAAATCATAAAAGAGAAATTAGTCGCCGTAGCCTCCACCGTTCGATGAACCACCTCATCTATCGTAGCTAGAAGAGGAATCCGAGTCCGAACTATAATCAGGTGATCTATCATTGGAATAATGTAAGCCCTTTCATGTAAAATTAGATTCAGTCCGCCACTCCATGCATGTTGCATTCACTCAGGTAGAGCAATAGATATATTTTATGCCAGAATATACTCCAAATATCGCAATACTTGCCGCCAATATTGCTGCAAATATTATACTTCAACGTTTCTCGGGTCATGTATATTTGGTAAGCAGAAAATATGATCAATATATACCTCAAATTCCAAGTATAATAAAAAAAATTCAGGAGACTATAGTAGATATTACCCCTCATACTGACATAGAAAGTCATAATAACGCTATAGAGATCATAAAAAGCATCTTTTTCTTCTTTGCTGTACTTGAGCCATCTTTGATTATTCCAAATAATATTGACTTATCTTGGGTAATCTCTCCCCATTTTCTTACCATCTCCTCATATTCTTCCTCATTGAGGAGTGGTCTCAGGTACTTCTCTACGATCGCACGACAGACCATCTCACTATACTTGATTTCCATACCTTTTCCTGTGATGATTCTCAGTTTTTTCTCCTCGGTAGATATGATGAGGAGGAGTCAGTTATTGAGATCCTTTTGTCCTATTTCATTTTCATTAAACAACTTGAGCCCGATATCGAGGAGTTCGTTTCACTGTCTGTGTGGGATCAATACTGTGAGGACTTGTTCTGTAGTGTTATGTTCATGTGTGGCGAAGAGCCGAGAGAGTGACTCTACTTGCTCGATAGAGAAGATACCAGCATAATCAGTGATATGCTTGGTGAGTTGAGGTAGATCCAGAGGATTCATGGTATATGTTTATATTGCTTCAATACTATCCTAATGCTATATTTTTTGCAAAAGAATATTTCTATCAAAAATGTATAGTAAAAACTTGCAAAATCGTATAGCTAGTATATACTGTAATGATGAGTAATACTGACAATACGGTTTCTGACATTTTCGTGAAAAAGGTATGTGAAAAAATGTGACAAATCCTCACCAAAAAAGAGATCACAGAGCTCTGGCTCCGCTCTGGCGGATCGAGTAGTCGTGTCGCCTATGCGATGAGTATATTGCTCGGTAGAGGAGTGGTAGAGAGGCTTGCAAGTGGGATATATCTCGTCCAAAATGAAATAGGGAGTATCGAGATCTGAAAAATATATTGGCAGATCATTGCGAAGCTGATAGAACTACACTCACCGAGTGGGGGAGTGATCTGATGAGAAAAGGCACTCGAACTCCATCTCTCGAACTACTCTATTCCCGATATCCTCATCATATATACTCGAGATACAGCTCTCCGAATCAAGTTGACTGACGGTAGGGAAGTACATCTACGTACTCTCGTATCAGGCGCAAAAACAGGCAAAAAAAATCTCTGGCGGACTCTAGTAGATAATGCTATCACGATAGAGCTCCCAGCAAAGATCCAAATATGTGCAAGAGAACTCGCTCTCCTCGAAGCACTCTCACTTCGCCGACATGATGCTTGAGTCGAGGAGGCGAGTATTGCTCGTTTTCTCAGATCTTTTGCATCATCTCTTGACCGAGATACTCTCGGGAATCTGACTCGACTCCGCTACATCCGCCCACTCAATCGACTCCGTGTCCTCGCTCGTGATCTGGGATATATGGGTCTCTATGCTATGACTCTCGAGATTATACGGGACGAGGGATGAGGGTGTTATCTGAACTTATAGATTCGATCTTGTTGAGTCATCCTGTCCATGTGTTATGTCTGAATATATTCGCAACTCATTTTTGGATTTTCCGAGTTACATCGACTCAGTGTATACGAACTATTCATCCATTGATATGGATTTCGAGTCATTCTTTTGGAATCGGATATTTTTTTCAGTTATGTTCTAGCTGCACTGCCCAATGATTTTCAGCGTTATTTTGTGCTTGTACTTTTGTCAGGACTTCTTTTGGTCGAATTCATCATTCTGGTTCAGTTGGTGTATTCATCTTGAATGCAATAAAAATGAAAGTAAAAATAAAGTGTAGAAAAACATCCTATTCTGTCAAAAGTTTTTTTGCTTTTTTTTGCTTTTTACCTATTATACCAGTCTATAACTCATATACATTGAAACTCCAAAAATACCTCGCACATGCCTGAGTCTGCTCACGTCGCAAAGCAGAAGAATATATATCTGCTGGACTCGTCACGGTCAATGGGATAGTAGCACGCGGTCAGTTGCGCCAGTTCCAGCGATGCCAGCGGCGG
>JAYSSB010000139.1:0-1209 GCA_043720755.1 Candidatus Altimarinota bacterium
CGGACATACGACTCATGCCGGACTCGATATCATCGAGTTTGCTCAGTCACAGAGCATCAAGATCACAGGTACTATATGAGAAAATGTCGCCTGATGAAATGTATCGGATATCAGTCTCCAAGATTGACTCGAAGAATCAGGAAGTCACAGAGCCAATATGATAGATCGAGACTGGGGAAGTATCGGTATCGGATACGTCATCCGCAATGGTAAGTCGTATCTCGTCCAGATATTTGGGAAGTAGGACTATCTCCCTCGTGCTGCAGCTCGCCCTGGTCTCTGCTTGAGCTGAGGATTGCTATTGCCAGTTGGTCACTTACCGAATTTGCTCCCTCCACCGAATCCAGCATTTGAGAATTTGGATATTTTTTGTGCGACTGGTGGTATCTTGCTCGTAGTCTCTATGTCGTCTTCATCGAAGATATCGGTATCTGTATTGGTCATATAGGATATAGAGTTAGTATATTTGGATTATATTGAGAGTTTATTTTTTGCAAGAGGAATTGTGCTATTTGGCCTTGCCTCGTCACTTCGCCTTGGCGATACGGCGTCCACCAGCACCATATTTGCTCGGTCACTGTGGTCATATCTTGGATCCACGAGAACGGATGATATCTTGAGAGAGTTCTTCGTTTTTGAGCTCTTCGAGATCAGCGAGATGTGGTGGGAGGGCAGGGCGGTGGGACATGGGAAGTATAGTTAGATACGAAGAGTATATAGAGAAAATCAGTATGTGCAAATATTGCACATGTAAACTAATACTATATTTTTTGTTTACTCTCTGGTTGAATATTTTCAACATATCAGAGGTATCTCCCCCATCTATGGAGAGGTACTATCGCTAGATCTATGAGGTAGGTATCTGGTCGTAGATATTTCAGTTCTCTTGCTATATTGATGTATTTGGATACATCATTTATGAATCTGTCCCTATCATCTACTGACCATCACTCGATCCTCCTATAGAAGTGATATCTCTGGTCATGCAGTATTGCCATCTGTATCTCGGCACGCCCATAGTTCTCAGAGAAGAATGCGAGTATCTCTTCCTGGAGATCATCATATACAAAAACCTCATATATATCGCGTCCTCCTCATTTGCTATAAAAATCCATACCAATCACATCATTGCGAAAATGAGTCAACTCATGTACTATTGTCGATGGTTGATCATGGCCATCGAAACTCACACAAACTGGTATCTCACGT
>JAYSSB010000140.1:0-1191 GCA_043720755.1 Candidatus Altimarinota bacterium
CTTCCATCTCTTCCTTTTGGTTCGAAGTATCGATCGGCACGAATGTGAGTCCTGTGATTCCTGGTACTTCCTCCTCTGAGAGTTGCTGGATAATCTGACTCATCACACGCTCTTGGATAGGCTTCACGATATCATTGTTGAATTCTTCGATAGAGGACTGCTTCGTCGCACGAGCTGACCCCTCAGGGTCGAGGAGATCAAAAGGGATATTGAGTCCGACTGCTATCGACTTCATGAGATCCTTGCGATACTTGAGGAATGCTTCGGTATCGAAGTTCTTGTCGAGGTCGAGTTTCTCGAGTTCTCATGGGACTACCATGGTCGTGAACGCTTCCTTGAGTCCTTTGAGTTTGTCTTTGATAGTAGCGGCGATGAGTTCTCTTTGTTCTTTGGTGAGTTTTCCACTCTTGTCAGATATGATCGAAGTACCGAAGAATCCTCAGTCGAATACTCCCTCGTAGTACTTGTCTATGAGTCCGAGGAGAGCGACTTGGCGGATACAGCGGTTGAACTTCGAGTCGCCATAGTAGCGAGATTGGAGGGACTTGAGCTTGATATGGAGGACATCCTCAGGAGCGAAAGTATTGGGGGCTCACATGCCTGGAGCGATCTGCTTATAGGTCAAAACTTTGTCATTTCGAGCAATACGGACCTCTGATGTGATAAAAGGCTCGAATTTCGAGATCCTTTTTGATCCATCTTTGGTCCGTATTTTTTCGAAATAGACATCTCCAGTCACAAAAAGTGAAGTGAAAAGATACTCTTGATCGAGTGTTTTCATGACTCTTTGTGACTCTTCTTTCATCTCCTTTGGAAATATCCACCCACTCGATGCAGTCGATGCGAAGCGGTCAGATATTCCTCATACGGTGAAGCTATTATCGTAGGCATAGAGGAAGTCGTCAGGATCATGCTTGGGCTTGATGATACCAGCGATCGACCTGAACCGATCCTCAGTGACGATCTGATTAGACTCTCAGACCGCTCATGACTTATTGACGACCGTGATTCCTGTATCTTGTTTTTTTGGTGGCATAGAGAGAGAATTATACGGCAATACTAGTATCCTCACCGAGTTTTCCTATGTCATCGACGAGTTGCTTGAATATCCCCATCATATCATGACCGCACCGCAAATGCCACATGATCGTATGTTTCTCGTTCTCGGGGATCTTGTAGTACTCGACGAGC
>JAYSSB010000141.1:0-3409 GCA_043720755.1 Candidatus Altimarinota bacterium
TGCAAAAGAATGCCTGAGTGTATGGGCGTGCATATTTTTGAGTATACCTGCCCTGAGTCCATGAGCCTTCACCATATTGGTGATATGGAACCGAGAGAGTCGGATAGAGTCATCTGAGAGGAGGGAAGAGCTGATATCTAGCTCACTATAGTTGTGACGGATAAATAGTGGAGCAAAGTGATCGCTACGAGTCTCCAGATACGCCTGTATAGCGAGACTCGCTGTATCTGTGAGGTAGACGACTCGGAGCTTGCCTCACTTGCCACGTACAGCGAACTCGAGTGTCTCGTGGTTTACATCCTGTCTATTGAGTGCTGTGAGCTCAGATATACGCAGTCCTGTGGAGTAGATGCACTCAGAGATCGCATAGTCTCGTCGTCACTGGATCGACTCTCTCGGTATCGCTATGAAGTATCTTTCGATCTCTTCTCCAGTGAGGAATGTGACCTCTCGATCTTGTACTCGCATGAGGTCGAGTGTAGTCGGATCGAGGCAGGCGATCTGTTCCTTTTTCAGATACTTGAGCCAAGACCGGATCGTGATGATATGAGCGTTGACCGTCTTGGCTGTCAGTCCTGAGTCTGAGAGCTCGAGTCGCCACGCATCGATATCTTCCTTTTTCACGGACTCTATGTCGATTGGGAAGAGAGCTATGAGATCTCGTATGATAGAGCGTTTCTCGCTACTGAGTTCGGATTTATTTGGTAAAAAGAAAAAATGATTCAATCACTCTGGTAGATTCCGAGCTCAACGTGGCTCGAGCCAGCGAATCAGTCTCCATATATGAAATGCGTATTGTTCAAGCGTCTTTGGTGAGCGACCCTTGTGTAAGCGGAGATAGATGAGGAAGTTGTCGAATACTGTGATGATGTTCATAGGATATTATTGACTAAAAATAAAAAATAAATATAAAGTATATATCAGATGCTAAATATATAAAATTATGGGAGAAAACAATATATGTTGTACCTGGAAAGTAGCTACAAATTCAGGGAAGAATAGTCCAACAGTATCAGAATTGAGATATGAAACTACAGCAGGATACGGAGCATGAGCATACCAATGTGTACTATGTACAAACGAACAGGCAATGAAATTGGTACGAGAAAATATAGTATCAGCTGGATGGGCAGGGAAAGTATACTAATAAACTTCATCCATACATATTACTTCACATAATGTAACTTATGTGAAGTAATTATATAGTTTTTATAGAGAAAGCAAGAGATTCTGTTTTTTTTCTTGGCTCGTTTTTAGACTCTGTTTCTTTTGTTATTCATGAATGATATCTATCCATAGATACAATAAAGTAAATCCTTCTCTAATACTATAGAGAATATTTGATTCTAACGATACAATACTCATAAAAATATTAAAAACATCGCTATGCTCGAATTTTATATATTTTGTTTTTGAGATTGGATTACTATTCGTATGAATCTAGTATTATATACTCCTAATGTGTGAATGAGTAATATTTTTCGGCTTTGCTTTTTGGAACTTCGCTCGCAATGATAGAAAAATATATGATTCATTTTTCGTAATTATAAAAACTGTGAGAATATAATATGAGAATAATTCTCATATTATATTCTTGCCTTTTTGTCAGTATTCTCTAGTATGTAATTACCAAGATATCTATATGGAAAATTTGAATTCATCTCAGGAGGTAGATTTACTTCATTGAAAAATGAATCCTTTACGGATTACATTTTATGTAATCCAATTTGCAAAAAAAGTCATGAAGCTTCTTGTCACATAATACTATGAATCAACTCAAACAATCTTGTCATGATATCCTCATGAAAAATATGGAATATCGAGATCAATCTGTGTATTTCTTGTATGATACTGAGTCTCCTTTGGCTAGTATACTATCAGATACCTGGATATCTGTATTAGATGATATACAACAGAAGCAAATACAAGACCCTGAGCTATCAGATATCTCAGGATGACAGATATGTATTCGTGAGTTCAAAAATCCACCACAGCCACTCTATCGTGGTGGTCTCATCAATCCTGATAATCCTCATCTCACAGAGCAAAATCGTATCATCACAGAACATAATATCGAAGAAAATAAGAGAGTCTGACTCGATCATCATATTATCAAAAAAACTGAAACTGATACTACAATTGATCCACAGATCGAAGATATCAAAAACGCATTTATATCACTCCCCGTCTGATCTATAGTTATCATCGTACAGTCGACTAACTTTAGATTATCTACTTTTCGTATCAGACTCGAACTATTCAATCTGGGTATCCATGTCGTCGAGTTCAACCATCTGGCCTATATCCCTGAGTGAGAGTTCACGACATTCATGACTTCCCTCTCGTATCAGACAGATGAATATGTGAGACAGGAGTGAGTTATCCGAGGACTGATCGAAGTAAATAATGACGCTCACTGAAATACAAGAATACAATCTGTGAACGGAGAATTTCTCACGTTTTGATCTCTTGAGAATATTCGCGGTAATACGGGAGACTATAGTGGTATTGCTAATAAGGGTGGAACATTCCCACTTGGTGAGGTATTCACAGAATCGATCGAAATCGACTCATTGAATGGAAAATGCCTCATTGAATCCTACCCAAGAGAGGATTTTTCTGTAGATCACTGTACTCCGTTCGAACTTGTCATAGAGAATTGACGAGTTCTCCCAAGTGAGGATTTTCCTCCTGCTTTTGCTAAGTTATATAACTGGATCGTCCAATACGAGGGAGAAGTGATAGTACGTGAGCTCGGCATGGGGCTCAATCGGGCGATCACAACCGCTACTCCCCTATCAGATATCAACTTCTACGAACGCAAGATCGGAGTCCATCTCTCACTGGGTAAGAAACATGGTATCTATGGCAAAAAACTCCCAAAAACTATGATCCAGAGATTTCATATCGATGTATTCATCGCAACCGAGTGAGTCTATATATGAGACAAGCGAATATATGAGAATAATGGATGGACTCTATAGTGACTAGTTGAGTATATCTCGTACCTGTCACTTGGTATTGAGAGTATGATTCTTGGTATCGATATAGGCAGTCACGATAGGTTGATTCTTGATTTGGATACTTTTTTTGGATTTCCTCTCTGATTCTGGGGTATCGAGGAGTGACTGGATATTGCTCACGATCCTATCAGGATCTGTCACGTAGTACATACTCATAGTTCCCATCATCGCCTGAGTATCCCCCTCCGTCAGGATATCTACTGTTCCATAGTCGAAGAAACTGGCAATCTTGGATGGGAAACTTGATCTCACTGTTTTGATCTTGTCACTCTCGATCGTCTGTATACTCGAGAGTACGCCAGACTGATTAACAAAATATATCTTGCCTGGAACTACGATATTGTAGTCCATCTCGAGGTCCATCATACGTTTGCGATACATACGCA
>JAYSSB010000142.1:0-3395 GCA_043720755.1 Candidatus Altimarinota bacterium
CCAGATGCCTCCATACGAAAGAGTCATACTCAATCAGTAGGACCAAATCGATTTTTGAGAGCCCTGAGTATCCTATAGTTCTCAGTGCGGACTCCCTCGAGAAAGAGTACGACATCAACGAGATGTTCAAGTGACTTGGGTCAGCCGATTGATCCATCTTTGGTTACATGTCCGATGAGGATGATAGATTTTTGCATCTTCTTGGCGATGTGCATACACATCTCCGTCATGATACGGATCTGAGATATACTCCCTGGAGATCCCTCGATAGAGCTCGATGCGAGGACTGAGAGTGAGTCTACGATGATGATCGTAGCAGGAGATCTCTCGATCGTCGAGAATATGGAGTCAAAATCCGAGTCCGTCACGATCGATATATGTGGATGACTCACGCCCAGTCTGAGAGCACGAGCACTGATCTGACCGATATGCTCTTCTCAGGATATGTAGAGGACCTCTTGTTCTCGACTCGCATACCACTCACTCATCTGGAGTGCAAGTGTCGACTTCCCTATTCCAGGTTCTCAGGAGAGGAGCACGAGAGAGCCCAGTGAGAGTCCACCACCGAGTACAGTATCGAGTTCGTTTGAGGAGCTCATACATCGTGAGAGTTCGTTTGTATGATCTCAGCCGAGACGGATAGATTGGACTTCGAGTACTTTTCAGCCACTGATTTTAGATTTTCATTTTTGTACTGCAGATTCCTGGAACGTATTCCACTCGCCACAGGTAGGACACTTCCCTGTCCATTTCGGAGATGTTGTTGAGCAAGATGAGCAGATGAACATATAGAGAATATATTAGGATTTACTCGGATTCTAGAGAGAGTGTATTTTTGATATCGGCATATGAGAATCATTTTCTCAGGAGTGCTCCATAGTATTTTTGTTTTTCTTTAGGATCTTTTGTATTATATTTATTTTTGTATTTTTGCACTTCTTTTTGGATTGCATCAGTATCGATAGTATCTATGAGTATCTCTCGTATCTGGTCACGGAAGTAGGGATATTTACCGAGGAGATTCATTTCGATGATTTTTTTGGCTTTGCCACGTTGTTCGAGAGTCCGTATCTGATGGATGATACTCGATCGATGAGAGTCCCAGTCGTGTATCTCAGCATCGAACATTTCAATTTTTTCGAGGATCATATCTTTTGGGAATTCTTTTTTCATGAGTTTGGTGCTCATCTCACGTTGTCATTTACCGAGTGAGACGAACGATCTCATCCACATATCTGCCATCATCGATTCATCATATCCAGTATCTGAGAGGAGCTGACTCGGATTGAGACAATTTTTTCGGGTGAGATAGGTAGTTACTTTTTTGCGAGAAGGGGCATATCGACTGATATAGTTAGCCAGACGTAGAGTGATGTTCATAAAATTGACTAGACTAAAAATATATGATATACTCTATCCATATATAATAAAAATACAAATATGACTACCGATATCAGCCTCATGGGACCTCACGCTCTTGCATCGTATCGTTCTCGGACACTTGCACTAGAGTCGTTCGGCGTAGATCCTATGGCTCTGAGTCTCTATCGAGCACAAGATAGATCTCTCGCCAAGACGAGTCGAGCAAAGCGAGCTCTCATGGTACAGACAGAACATAGTCTAGTAGCACTCTAGGAATATATATTCCCCATTATCCCTCAATCGAGGGATTTTTATTTTGCATTCTACAAAAAATATGTACAATGTCTATTGTAGATTTCTTATAATATATTTATATATGAATTTTTCTCGTATGCATATCGGTATGATCGGTATCGTGAGTATTTTTATCGGTATGATCGCTCCTGTGGTTCGGGGGGGATGACTCGGGTTTGGCTTTGCATGGACAGAGCTCCAGATGATCGCATATATCACGCTCTTCATCCTTGCTGGACTCTGTATCTGTCTCGCTATGCGAAAGTGGCAGATACTACGATATCTCGGTGCAGTATTGATAGCGCTTCTGGGATATCTTTTTATGACATCATGGACTGGAGAGCTCCGTAGCAATAGTGGACTCCTCCTCTCTGGTCTCTCGTGGGGATGGATCGCTATCGGTGTATGAGTCATACTCTTACTGATATCGATGATCCGATGAGATACTGAAGTGATAGATTCCTATATCTCAGAGTGGATACTTGGATGGTTCGGAGGTGTCACGATACTCCTCCTCACTTGTGTAATTGTCTGGATATCATATATCCCTGGATCTGAGCGATCGAGTAAGAACAAGGTTCTCGAGAATATATTCGGATCAGGAGAGATCCAGACTCAATCTGGAGTGAGTAGTTCTCCCCTCTATCCTCGCATAGAGCGTCTGAGCTTTGATAGAAAAAATGATGCCCTCAGTTTCATCAGCATGAGTGGGAGTCAGGTGGTCTCATTCCCTGAGAATATATCATATGAGTCACTTCCCTACGATACACTCACAATCGGGGATACCCTCTATACTATCATGGCTGATGGCGGAGTTGTAGCGAGTGGAGCTATACTCGGACAGGCAATATTACGCCAAGATTTTGGCTCGACGATACTCTATCATACTGGATGAGTCCTCTATACGATATCTCAGAATGGGCAGAGATCTCTCAGTGGATCATATGCCAATATAGGAGATATCCACTATAGCAAAAATACTGAGCATATATTCTGGCAGTCTCCTACAAAAACTGGAAGTATCCTCTACAAAGATGGTGAGGTGCTATGAGACGCCTATACCGACATATCTACTATCGCAACTTCATCAGATGGCAACTCAGTGATGCTCCTTGTCAGAGACAAAGATGCTATACTCTCTATCGTCAAAAATGGTGTCAAAATCCAAAATATCGAAACTGGATATATCAGCGGAAGTATCCGAATGAATGGAACTGATAGCATCTATACGATCGAGCGTGATGGTATCATCGAGATCGTCCATAATGGGAGTATCCTCGATCGCAAGTTCGATGAAATCCGAGAAATATGGCTCGATACTGACGGTACTGGGTATGTATACTTCGGTCGTCCTCTTGGCGAAGAGAGCTATTGCCTCTATACAAGATACCGTGGCAATCTCTGTGGACTCACATGATATATGAATCCTCGTCAAGCACCAGACTCGAGCATCATATACGCCGGACTCAAAGACGGAGAATGGGGCATCTATCGCAATGCACTCCCGATAATTAGCAATACTGGATACCCCAATAGAGATGATATCTCTCGAGACTATGTGTTTTTCGATATTACCAATCCAACCTACTACGTATTCATCCGATGAGTAGACGATGGCTACCAACTCTACAAAAAATGAGCATGGATACCATGAGTATATCGGGATGTATGACTCGATCTCACATTTGGATACAATAACAAGACGATCATGTCAGTACAGGATGATCTCGGATGGCGAG
>JAYSSB010000143.1:0-3321 GCA_043720755.1 Candidatus Altimarinota bacterium
CTAAGAAACCCTCCCAATATATCGGAGGGTTTTTCGTCTCAAGGTATATCTACATATTCATCATATTCGGCATCATAGCTCCACGAGTTGTTGTCCCAGTGCTCGTATATCCCCAGTCTTTCATCCATTGTCGCATCTGCTCGATCTCTCGACCCTGCCCCTTGATGATATCCTCTGCGAACTTCACGAGCTCTGGATGCCGAGACCCTGAGAGCATCAGGGCCATATCGACTGCTCCTTGATGATGTGGGATCATCCCTTCGAGGAATGCCTGATCCAGTGCATCTCCAGTTTTCCCTGCCATCATCTTGCTCATATCTGCCATACTCATCAACATCGGATCTGACATATCCATAGTATGAATTCCTTCATTTTTATACTTTTCACAGCCTACCATATCAGGCATCATCTGGCAGTGTTCTGCCATTTTGTCCTTTTTTCATCCGATATGCCTATCCATCATCATACCTGTATGATCTCATCCTCTCTGATTCCCGAGTGAGAGCCCGAGAGCAAAAGCTGCTATGATCAGACTAACTGCAATAGCGATACGGAGAGCTCATCCACACCAAGAGTATCCGAATAGGCAGCCACTTTTTGTGTTACAACAGCTCATTATCTTCGAGCAATCAGCTCATTCACTACAGGATTTTCCTGCTTTACAGAGACAGGTATCTGAGGTACAGTTTGGATTTTTACAGTGAGGATTCTCACAATTTGGAGTTGATTTCATATGGAAAAAGAAAAAGAAAATAAAAAGAAACTATCTGAAACGCTCACACCCAGTCATCTCAGGCATACTCTTGCAGTGATCTCGCATCATTGCATCGTCAGAGGGTATAGGAGTCATCATCTGTCCCATCCGAGTCATATCCGATCGCATTGCGAGAGTCCCCCAGATCATGACAATAGTGCAGATCAGACAAGATATGATACAAGCGAGAGTGATGTAGGGATGACATCAATTCAGGAGGAGGGATTTAGTAATAGGTGGATTCATGAGAGAAAAACAAAAATATAGTATTAGTGGGAATGACCAGGTACTGATTCAGGTTCTATCGTAGCCGCATTGCTCGATGTAGCACTTGAGCTCGTTGTTGAGTGGGGTATTTGTATTGGCTTGATTGTTTCTTGACTTTTGAGGAGAGCATATATTGCTACAGTAGTGAGTAGAGTGATGATAGACGATATGATGATGTATTTGTATTCTTTTTTTGTGAGAGTATAGTTATGGATATTCGCAAATAGAATGACTGATATCACATACCCGACGGGTATGATATAGAGACTGCGTTCTGGAGAATCAGGGAAGTGCTGGAGTCCACCCGTCACAGAGCCGATACCGACAGCGAGGACTGCTCCTGCGATGATCGTCTTCCAGGTATTGCTCGTATTCTCCTCTATGAGAGTACCTACTATGAAACAAGCGATACCAAATATACCCGTAATGAGTGATCGAGTTCCAGAGAAAAACCCATGAGATATAGCACCAGTGATGAAGCTGACTCCGATGTATTTGATCAGCATTGAAAAATGCGAGCGAGAAAATTTCATAAGAAAAAATAAGTGATTATTTACGTGTTGCGACATCCCAAGTACGAACGAGCTCTTCGATAAATACATCTTTTTCAGGATGATTGTTAGCGAGCTTGGTTGAGCCACATGAGGCGAGATGATGCTTGAGGAGTTCACGGTTGAGCGACTGGAGGAGTCCCATAGTCGCATTGACCTGATGAGCTATATCAGCACAATAGGCATCTTGCTCGATGAGCTCTGCAACTTTTTTGAGAGTTCATTCTGCTTTGCGGACACTCATTTGGAGTTTGGACTTGTATGGAGTCATTTTTGAGTTCTAAAAAATATAACATAACCATAGGGTATGGTTATGTTCGTAAAAAGCAAATTTATTTTCACTTTTCGACTATTTTAATATAATCCATCCGTCCGAACTACAATTCGCACTTTCTATCCATTACCTGTAAGTAATATGGTCTCTCAACTGGGTGCTCGGCACAAGCCGACATATACACTCCTCACATTCTATAAGTTCGTCGATATCCCAGAAAATGAGCTCGATAGCGTCGCTCAGGAACACCTCGACTACTGTCGTGATATCGGACTCCATGGACGAGTCTATATCGGGACGGAGTGAATCAGCTCGACCATCACGGGCAATCAGTGACAGTGTTGGTCATATCGCGAATTTTTGCAAAAATCAAAATACTTCAAGGATATCCCAGATATTGATACTAAGGCAACTCTAGTTGATGGACACCAATTCTCACGACTGAGCGTGAAGATCCGAGATGAGATCGTCACGATGGGAGAGCGAGTGAGCCAGGCAGAAGTAGAGAAATATCACAAAGAGATCAAAATAGAAGAGTTCAAAGATATCATAGATGGTAAAAATGATGAATACGCAATACTGGATATGCGAAATGACTATGAGTATAGACTCGGACACTTCAAGTGAGCGATCCCAGCAGGGACGGACAATTTTCGAGAAGTACCTGAGCTCCTCGAAAAGTACAAGAGAGAATTTGCAGGAAAGAAGGTCATATTCTACTGTACAGGTGGTATCCGTTGTGAGAAGGCATCTGTCATCATGAACCGGGCTGGTATGGACGAGCTCTACTCGCTCCAGGGTGGAGTAGTCAAGTATGTCAACGAGTTCAATGATGGGAACTGGCTCGGCAATCTCTATACATTTGACTGACGAGTATCTACTGAGGTTGGAGACGAGGCAACACATACAACGATAGGGGAGTGCCTCTATACGGGTGAATCGACTGACAACTGCGAGAACTGCCGATACTCTCCATGCAACGCGAGACTGATCGCAGGAGAGCGGGAATACAAGAAGCACTTAGGTTTTTGTTCAAAAGAATGCTACGAGTCCGCTCGCCTCGACGGATTTGTGAAGGATACTAGTTGGGACAAGTTCGACTACAAAAATACTAGAAATTTATCTGATAGCATCACTCGTATCCAGACTCATCTCGATCGCAAGCTCGCGAATATAGAGTGGAGATATGCGACGAGTCAGAAGGAGATAGATATTGTGGAGTGTTAGAAATTAACCTTGACTTTCTCCTTATTTTCATATAATACTCGCATTCACTCAGGCAGATATTCGATTTTGTTCTTCCATCTGTCTTGAGTATTCTCGTCAATCTGGTCTCCGTTTCTCACTACTGCCTTCTTGTCATGGAGCAGTCTGAGTACTAGATATTGCGGGAAGAAGTGTATCCACATTTTCTAACATCTACTTACATGGCAAAAAAACAAGAAACGAAGGTTTCTTCTCTCACACCTCCAGTG
>JAYSSB010000144.1:0-1137 GCA_043720755.1 Candidatus Altimarinota bacterium
TGATGTACGCCTCATCATCGGAGACTGTGCACAGATACAGGTCTACTACAAGGGCAATGCCAATATATACAATGCAGCTCCATCAGCTACTGGATGTGGTGGTAACTCAGCATGGCCACGACTCCGGGTTGGCACAACTGATATCGGCAATGCTGGTAGCACAGCATGGGCTACACAGACAACGACAGGGAGTCAAGTTGGCAATACCTATACTGCTACCACGACACTCGTATCTCCACTTGTTGGATGACGTACGTATGGGATGACATTTAACTGGTCATATACCGCTCCCAATGCGTTCTTTCGGATGGACTATAGTATCAATATCCCTACGGGTAATACCCAGAATGTGAAGTTCTACTATGGTATGGACTCCTACGTCAATGGGGCTGATACGTTCGATGTCGGATATTATACTGGTGGAGTCAATCAGACAGTATGAATATATGATAATGCAGCGAATCAGCTCCTTGCGATGAAGTATCTCTCTGGACGTACGTGGGCAGGCTATGAAGCTGGATGATATGCCAATATCTCTACTCGTATTACCTCAGGAGCAAATTTTAATAATACTATTATCTGAACTGCATGAGATCAGGGATTTGGTGTGAATTGGGATTTTGGTACTGGTACGGTAGGGATATTCTCGAGTAGTACTGAGTGGCGTATGCTCCCATACGTCTCTACGGCAGTAGCTGATATTGTACCGAGTATGGGACAACCGACACCGAGTTTCACGGTGAATCAGGTATCACTCCTCCCGATTGTTATCACCAATGTCTGAAATGCATCATCAACGGGTACTACTACGGGATCGTTCGCAGTTCCTGCGAATTTCACAGGTCCTACATCAGCATTTGTCGATAATGGGTGGTCCTGTAGTGCTACCGTCGGTGTCACGGTCACGTGTACTAAGTCTGGATCTATCGGAGCGCTCTCGACAGATATATTCTCCATAGCGATCAAACCACTTCCTCTCGCAGGTGGTACTACAGCGAACTTCACGACATCTATAGCGAATCTGAGTGACTCCAATACGACCAACAACTCGGCTACTATCGCCCTACAGGTAGCAGTTGCTGCACAGACTCAGACTCTCTGGCTCAAGGCTGATGCTGGTACGAGTTGTGCCACTGC
>JAYSSB010000145.1:0-3300 GCA_043720755.1 Candidatus Altimarinota bacterium
CCAATGATCTGAGTGCGGATGATGAACTCAAGGTAGGACAGATCCTCAAGATCCCCCCAGTATCCGGAGTCGTACATACTGTAGTGGATGGAGATACGATATCTGAGATCGCTCGTCGCTATAGTGTAGGGAGTACAGATATCGTATCAGTCAACAAGCTCAGAGATGCAGGCAGTATCCGTATCGGTATGGATCTCATGATCCCAGGTGCGATGAAACGAACCACTACACCTACTGATGCTACTCTAGTTCCACCTCCAAAAACCTCGATCAATCGTCAGGCCACTACTGCTCGTGACTCGAATGATGCCAAGATAGATACAGATACCCCAACTCGTACATCATCTGCTACGTGACTCAGGGATCGTTATGCAGTCAAATACACAGGTAAATCAAGAGGATTCGTTGGATGAAACTGTACCTGGTATGTAGCTCAGAACAAGACGGTTACCTGGCGGGGCAATGCATCAGCCTGGATGAGAAATGCTCGAGCCGATGGTGCCAAGACATGATCTAAACCAGTAGTTGGAGCGATCGTACAGTTCTCATGAACGGGATACAATAGATACTATGGCCATGTCGGCATCGTCGCTGGTATCGAGGGGGACAATATCATCGTCAAGGATATGAACTATCGATGACTCTATGAGGTCACTATCCGCAAGGTAGCGATCGATCATCCAGCTATCGACGGATATATATATGTAGACTAGATTGATCGTATGTATTTATATCTCCCACTTTTCTCGCAAGGTGGGATTTTTCTTGCGAATATTTGCTTGACAAAATATGTATAACTCATAATATAATCAAAAATAGAAAAAATTCTATCGAGAGAGTATCCTCTATTTTAGAAAAAATATAGTATCCTTAATTTTGTATCAGATATTTGCTTTTTTAGTTTTTATATGATATCGTAGGAGAGTAAATCTATTTTCTAATCATATTATGTATGTTTACAATCAACAGAAACGGTATCGGAAAAGTAGCAGTGATGTATCTCAACGAGAGTATATCTAATGATCCAAATATATTTTCTCGTTCTGAACAGGATCGTATAGTCCAAGGTGTTATGAACTCTCCAGATCAGAAAAAAGATGGATCTATAAGAATAATTTTTGATGATCAGTCATATGTATTTGTTGACTATGACAAGTTCAATAAAATCAAAAAACAACAATCGCTCAATGGGGTCAATCTCACACGAGAACTTGATAAAGCTACATTTCCAGCTGCTCCAGCAGCCCTAGCTCCAGCTCCAGTAGTCGCTGCCAATCCTACACTAGCTACTACTCAATCTGTAGATAATAAGAAAGTAATGGATAAAAACGTAGAGACTACTGATGCAATAAAAACAGAAACGAGTAGAGAGACTGCAGCAGCAGTCCCAGCAAGTGCTCCTACTCTGAGTGCTACTGGTGCTATCAGGCCTGCTACCCGTGCATCTATATCTCAGATGATTGTATCACAGAAAGATATCTCTACTTCAGGGATCAATTTTTTTGCAACACTCAATGATGCTGATCCAGCCAAGAAGCTCGATAATCGTCTCAAGGTACTTTCAGACTTTGATGGAGCATCAGGAGTCGAGAAAAATAATAAAATGTGGGGTACTGGTACTCAAAAGTATATCGTCGGAGAGATGCAGATATACAATATTCTCAAGGATACCCTCAAAACTCCTGAAGATCTCACTGCACTCATGAGTCGATTTGGTATCGCAGAAGACTGGAATGGTACAAATGGAAATAAGATGAGAGATGTATTCCGAGATACAGTAATCCAAAAGGCAGATGATGTAGCGAGTATATCTCGTGTTGTCATGTGAGATCGCTGAGCTGGTGCCGGTATCGTATCGGTACTTGCTGGCAATGAACAGGCATATCTCGAGAATCTCGTATCGAGTGCATCAGCACAAAAGAAAATCGAAACAGTCATCCAAAAAGATAGTGCACTCGGTATGAGGATCGTATCAACACTTCTCTCCATCGGTGTTGGTATAGCGAGTCTCGGTCGTGCTCACGTGAGCTTCGAAACTCGAGATCTCGACAAGGGTCATCCACTCTCGATCATCCTCGGTAACTCAGTCAACCTAACAGCCAAGCTCCGTATGCTTGAGGCAGCTCTTCAGCTCAATGTCAATGATCGTGAAACTAAATATATCAAAGATACTTTGAAATTTTCAGAAAGTCTCTCGATGAATATCAAACCAGGTGTAACTGTAGATATGAGCAAAACTATAGGACTCTCTGATCAGGATAAAAGAATTGTAGAATTCTATAATACAAATATAGCATCACTCCCTGTATGATCTGATAAGGCTCTCATCGATGAGCTCTCACGAAATCATCTCATCGCACTAGCCAAGGCAGGTGATGGAGTAGGATTCAAGGGTATCGAAGCGGGCTATAGCCTCATGAGTAAGACAGCATATATCGGCATCGTCGGACAATATATCGGATCTCGTGTCGAAGTACCTCGAGCCAATGGATCGGTGCGATCGGATCTTGCGACCAATCGCAAGATAGTATCACTCTCAGATCTCGGTATCAAGGAGACAAAAACAGCAGATAACAAATACGAGTATACACTCCCTGCAGGATACAAGGATACAACTGGAGATCTCACTAAGATGGGATTCTCACTCAAGGATGGAGTCTATACTCGAGTGGCTCTCGCTCCTCTCGGGTTCTCTCAGGATCGTATCTATCACGTGAACTGAGATATCGAGTCATCACTCACAGTTGATACCAATGGTGGTAAAAAAACTATTTCTGCAGCTCGCTCAGAAAAAGTACTCCTCACTCCAGAGGTAAAATCATCTGAGTCTCTCAAAAATCAAGCTCCTGAATCAGTATCAAAACTCAATGAAGAAAATGGATTTAAAGAATTTGTAAATCAAGTGGTATACTTCTCTCGTCAGTGAAAGGGAACAGCGTTTGACAAGATGCTCGTAGCGGCAAGCAAGAATGATATGATCACGGCTGCTCTACAACTCGACATCTTTGCCAAGGCAAATCCTACATTTGGTAAACAGATTAAGGCATATCTTGGAGATAATTTTGACAATATCAAAAATCTCTCACAACTTACCTATCTCTCAAAGGGTATCCAGACGAAGAAAGAAGTCTCAAAAAGTGAGTATCTCATTGCTCGAAAAGCAGTGATCACAGCGGAGGACCGTCTCGCACCAGAGAGTCGCAACACTCGTACAGAGGCTGTATTTCAAAAATCTCTCAAACATACCCCAACACATATCACGAGTATGAGTGAGTATGCTGGACAGGCACTCAGCGTATC
>JAYSSB010000146.1:0-3287 GCA_043720755.1 Candidatus Altimarinota bacterium
GTATATTTGCGTATTCTAGCGGACTCCTCGGAAGTGCACAGATGGCGAGACGGTATATGTGGCTCCTCGGAGGTATTATTGTGATCATATTTTCTGGGACTATATTCGGTCTGATACTCGACTGGTTCATCCTGATCTCTACAGGTAGTTGGCTCGCTGGGTATCTCCGCCCTATGTATTCTGATCTTTCGACAACTCTCGTATTTTCGATCACTGTTATACTCACAGCTCAGATTACAGCATTTGCTATGAAATGACCACTTCATCACTTAAGTCATTATTTTTGGAACTATCATGGAGATTCTACCGCTGAGAAGATTGTTAGTGTATTCGTAGGTTGGCTTCATTTTTTTGGAGAGTTTATCCGTATATGATCTCTCTCGATGCGTCTTTTCCTCAATATATTTGTCGGAGCGATCCTCATCTCAGTTATTGTCTATGTAGGAACTCAGATACCCGCATTCCATACTGGTGCGTTTCGTATCCTTGCTATTCCATTTTGGTTTTTTGAGCTCTTGGTCGCATTTCTCCAGGCATATATATTCATGACACTCTCGGCTCTCTATATCCGTGAGTCGATCCCTGAGTCTCACCAGCATTAGAAGTTGGGATGTAGGACTTCCATGAGTCCTACATCCTGGTTTTTAGTTACTCAATCGGATACTTCATCTCCGTACTGTGGCTATAGGCTTTGGATTATTATTTCTTCATTTTTTTTCTATGAGTTACCTCCCATTTGCTCTCCTTGGTGTTATCGGTTCTGGACTTGGTATTGGTATGATTGGTATGGGTGCTATGCAGGCTATCGGACGCAACCCATCAGCTTCAGGCGATATCAATGCAAAGATGCTGACTGCGATCGCTCTCTGTGAGGTTCCTGGTCTTCTTGCATTTGCGGCACTATTTCTCACTAAATAATTTTCTATGTCAGCCCTCTTTGATCTTTCGTCATTTATTATACAAGCTATCAACTTTTTGATCGTTGCATACGTGCTTCGGAGATTTTTCTTTGTTCCGTATATGGCATATCTCGATGAAGAAGCCAAAAAACGACACACGCTCGAGGCTGAGATCGCTAAAAGTGCGAATATCCTCACGGATGCTCGCAACCAAGCGAGCAATATCATCGATCAATCAAAAGTCGATGCGAAGCTGATCGCTACAGAGATCGCTGAAAATGCCCGCAAAGAATCTATCGATCTCATCAAAAAAGCTCACGCCGATGCAGATGCTGCTCGTGCTAAGGGATTTGATGATATCGCATTCGAACGCAAAGCACTCGTCGAAGAACTCAAGTCAAAGGTCATCGATGTTGCTCTCAAGATGAATGAAAAATTGTTCTCAAAAAATAATACAAATTCAGACTTCCTCAAAGCCCAATCCAAAGAAATAGTTCTATAAAAATTCACCTTATAAAATCTGTCCATGGCTCTCTTTACTCTCACTCTCTACTCTCGCGAACAACTCACTGATATCCTTCGGATTCTCAAGCTTTATAAAACTGGACTCGTGCAGATTGGTCATCGTGCATACCTCCAGGATCCCAAGGCAGATATCGTAGTACAAGTTCGTGTAGAGTATCCGAGAGGAGTTTCTCTCGATGAGCTTCGTGCTTTTGCACTTTCGAGTATTACTTCGAGTTTTTGACTCAATAGGGTATCTGATGATATTATCTTTGTCGAATCGTCGTCTCTCATCTGAGGGATACGCATATTCGCCTGAGATGATATGATGGATATATCGTTCCAACGTTTTGCTAATCAGATCAAAAATAAATAATCTCATATCAATTTATTAACTTTTACTCTCTCCTATGTCTCACTCGTCTATCGCTATTGCCCAGGAACTCATCAAAGATATCGAAGCTCGCATCGATGCTGCTGATCTCTCTCCTGATCGTGTCAACGCCGGTATCGTATCCTATCTCGGAGATGGTATCGCCAAGGTCGTCGGGCTCAGATCTGTCTCATACAATGAGGTAGTAGTGTTCGAGTCTGGGGCTCGTGGAGTTGCGATGAATCTCGAAGAACACTATGTAGGTATAGTGATACTCTCAGGATTCTCGACTATTGCTGAAGGGATGACTGCTCAGGGAACTGGGAAGATCCTCGAGGTCCCAGTTGGTGAGGCACTCCTCGGACGAGTCGTCGACTCTCTCGGGAATCCGATCGATGGCAAGGGTGAGATCAAGGCAAAAGAATACTATCCAGCAGAGCGAGTAGCCACAGGAGTCATGAGTCGTAAATCAGTCCATGAGCCTCTCGCAACGGGTATCAAGGCAGTTGATGCACTCGTACCTATCGGTCGAGGACAACGTGAACTCATCATCGGAGACCGCCAAACCGGGAAGACTCAGATCGCGATCGATACCATCCTCAATCAAAAAGGAAACGGTGTGAAGTGTATCTATGTCGCTATCGGACAAAAAGACTCAAAGGTTGTAGCGATTGCTGAGGAGCTCAAGAAAGCAGGAGCTCTCGACTATACAATAATCGTCAATGCTGGAGCCTCATCTCCAGCAGCGATGCAGTGGCTCGCTCCATATACAGGTGTGGCTATGGGTGAATACTTTATGATGAACGGACAACATGCACTCATCATCTACGATGATCTGACCAAGCATGCGAATGCATACCGTGAGATGTCACTCCTTCTCCGCCGTCCACCAGGACGAGAGGCGTATCCTGGAGATGTATTCTATCTCCACTCTCGACTCCTCGAGCGTTCTGCGAAACTCAACGATGCACTCGGAGGTGGATCTATGACAGCACTCCCGATCATCGAGACTCAAGGTGGCGATGTATCGGCGTATATCCCAACCAATGTGATCTCCATCACGGATGGTCAGATATTTCTCGAGTCAGGACTATTCAATGCGGGTATCAAACCAGCGATCAACGTGGGACTCTCGGTCTCTCGTGTCGGTGGATCTGCTCAGACCAAGGCGATGAAAAAGAATGCTGGAACTCTCAAGCTCTCACTCGCTCAATATCGTGAGCTCGAAGCGTTCTCTCAGTTTGCCTCTGATCTCGATGCTGATACCAAGAAGCAACTTGAGCGAGGGAAACGTATGGTTGAGATCCTCAAACAGGGGATCTATGCCCCAGTATCATTCGACAAGCAAGTAGCTCTCATATTCGCAGGATCAGCCGGATACCTCGATAAGATCGATCCACGAGATATCGGACACTACGAGCGAGATCTCTATGTCGCACTTGATCGTGAGGAGAAGATACTCACAGCAATCCGTGATACCAAAGACTTCTCCGATGAGACCAAGGCGTCAC
>JAYSSB010000147.1:0-1107 GCA_043720755.1 Candidatus Altimarinota bacterium
ATCATGCACGCAAGAGAGATCACTCTGGACAGAGCAAAAGAGGAACGTCGCAAACTCTCTCGAATGTATGATGAGTTCTTCGCTGGGCTCGCTCGAGCAAAATTTTGCAATAGTATCGTGATGACATTCCCATTCTGGAATCTCAACGGTACGTACTCCTACTTCTCTGAGATATATGATATCATCGAGAGTAACTGATTCATAGTAGAGTCGCTCCTCCCATGAGATATGTGACTCAATACGAGACAGTGATCACTCCTCTATCGTCGTGAGAACCAGACTGTCGGACGTGAGATCATCAAAATAATACCAAAACAAAGATAATATGGTATTCGTCCCCCTCCATCTCGCAGATCGTGAAAAAAATCCTGACTACCATGACAAGTCTCGGGATATGGAGACGGCTCTCGTATGGAATGCTATCCATCAGACACTCATCCATATGAGTCGTCTCGATCTCGTTCCCTATGTCAAAAGTGTAAAACTCTGAGATCGTACTATCGTGATCACGACGACTCGCCCTATTGCCAATGCAGAGCTCAGGATATATAGTGAGCAAATACTCTCAAGTGCCAATGAGAGTCTCGGGCGGATCGGGAGTATGAGACGAGAGAAAATTATGTGGAAATAGTTTTCTCTACTTGTGACCTCACGTACTCTTGCAGTTCATCGACTCAAGTAACAAGTTCTAATCTGAGGATATCTGCAAATTCACTATATCCGAGCTTATCGAGTCTGCTGCAGTATATATCTTCTGTGAGTTGAGCAGTTCGGATATATGACGTGGCATCCTTCGCATTTTTGAGTCATTTTCTATCACTGAGATTATCGAGTCGCTCGATACACTTCACGAGGAAGAGATGATCAGGCATATTCTCGATCATTCACTGAAATATATATTTTGCGAATATATTTTTCTGCTCATCTGGGTTCTCTCCTTGAGATGTATATCATTTGCTGTATTGAGATTCCCACTGATTATGCCACTTTCATGGCAAGAGAAATGTCAGTGATTCACTGAATCATTCGTCTGTTGGCTTACCATTTTGAGCACTCAGATAGATAGAGGTAAATTTTTCTAAAGCTGATCTATACTCAGGTTTTGTT
>JAYSSB010000148.1:0-3223 GCA_043720755.1 Candidatus Altimarinota bacterium
TTGAGATCAGGATTGGGAGTCGGAGGAGAGTTACGAAGTGTACCAGTATAGACGGCAATATTGCTGATCGGAGATATCGGGACTACTTTTCCTGATCCATTGACACCGATAGCAACGATACCATTGGCAGTGAGAGGTGTACTCGGGTTGATACGAGTGAGCCTGAGTCATGAGTCGTTGGCGATACCAGAGTCGATGACTACCTTGGTCGAGAGGCTTCCTGATATACCCATACCGATATTGGTACCATCATCGAATATCTGAGATGGATAGAGTCAGTTTCCCCCAGTTCCGAACTTGGATACATAGTTCTGTACTCATCCTACTATACCAGTAGCAGTAGCCCCTGAGAGTGATGACGACCAAAATGCGAGCCCTGTAGCATCTGACGTGAGTATCTTGCCTACTCATGGTACGCCTCCTGTGATACGTACTGTTCCAGATACTGTGAGGGTTGTAGTAGGAGAGTTGGTACCGATACCGACGAAGTTACCAACATTGTACATCACTGATCCTGTGAGAGCGTCTCCAAGAGTTGGATCAGCTCGTGGTATCTGATTCGGGAGGAACCCGAGTCATGAGACACCTGCTGACCAGGCACAATTGGATCACATCTTGTTGACTCCGTTGATCCACATACGACATTCCTGTCATCCATTCTCAGAGAGAGTGAGCATAGGATTCGATGAGTTGGTGGCTCAGAGTGACTCTACCGTGATATATCAGAGTGTAGCAGATCATCCGAGAATACCAGTTATATCTCATATATAGAGTTTTCATCCTGTCTCATAGAGTTGCGAGTTATTGATGAGTCCACCACTATCAAACTTGGCTATATAGTTTGGTGTACCGGTACTCCGGACGATATTGTTGAGCCCAGCCCATGATCATATACAGATATCGTTGATACAGAGTCCACTCCCCGTATTGAGGATACTCCCAGATCCTCGTATATCAAACATATACTGTGGATTGATAGTATTCATACCAATACGAGTACCTGTATAGTAGAGTGATGTCGGATAGAGCCCAGTACCTCCGAGACCAAAATATGGCATATAGTATCCAGATCCTCCAGTGATACCAGTAGCTGTCGTAGTTCCAGAGAATCCTGTCGACCAATATGCGAGACCAGTAGCATCTGAGGTGAGGATACGCCCAACTCATGGTCCTCATCCACCTATCTTGATCTGACCTGCGAGATAGAGATTGTTCCAGCTCTGGAGTGATGAACCGATATCACGATAGATCATCGGAGCCGCTGCATCAGGGATGAGAGATCCCGAGACTGATATATTGTTGACCGTACGGTTGACGAGTGTATCTGTGATGACCTTGCCTTGCACAGTGAGATCTCCTGTGATCCGAGTACTCCCTATGACGTCGAGCTTGGCTATAGGACTCACAGTCCCGATACCGATATTGGTACCATTATCAAAAAACTGAGATGGATAGAGTCATACACCTCCAGTACCGAACTTGGATATATAGTTCTCAACTCATCCTGTGATCCCAGTTGCAGTAGCTCCAGATATAGTAGGCGACCAGTATGCGAGGCCTGTAGCATCAGATGTGAGGATACGTCCAGCTCATGGAGATCATCCAGTGATCCTGATCTGTCAGGCTACTTCGAGACGAGATCACGGAGTCGATGTACCGATACCGACCCCAGTACCACTATCAAAAATCTGAGAATTGGCTATGATAGAACCATTCCACTTGGTCACATAGTTCGTGATGAGTCCTGATCCAGATATACCAGGAGCATTGTTCGAACATATCCAATTCGATACTCCACCACTCCATGCAAGGAGCTGTCATGCACTACATGCCACATTGTAGGGACGATAGTCGAGACTCGCACCACTCCCCCCGATTCGCAGTGAGCCTATGAGATCAAGTTTGGCTCATGGAGTATTGGTCCCGATACCGATGTTCGTACCATTGTCAAATATCTGAGATATATTGATCCCTGTACCGGTAGGGGTATACTTGGCTATATAGTTGGGTATACCGATGAGAGGGCCATCGAGTGAGAGAGTACTCGATGACGCTGCTGCAGTAGGATACTGCCAGCTGGCGACACCTGTAGGACTACTGGTCAGTACCTTACCAGTTCACTGAGTTCCGTCTACGAGACGCAGCGATCCTGCGATATCGAGACGTGTGGTTGGTGCAAGGATACCGATACCGATATTGCCATTGTCTCCATAGATCCAGTTACCGATATTGAGCTGATTGGATGCAGTATCAGATATATTGGGTTGAGTATTGTATCCGATGAATATATTGTTCGAACCAGTAGTGAGATTGGATCATGCGAAATATCCGATAGCCGTATTGCTGAATCCAGTATTGTTGGAGTAGAGAGTGTTGAGTCCTATAGCAGTATTCTGATATCCGAGGATATTGTTATAGAGGGCATTGTACCCATTGACGGTATTGGTGGCGATATTGCCTCCTCAGCGTCCGACGGTAGTCGAGTTGATACTCGCATCTCGGGTAGTCGTGAGAGTAGCACTCGGACCTGTCAGTCGCATCCCCTCTGTGAGATTGCGTCTGAATACGAGATCCTGATTATCACTTGTTCAGACGTAGTCTGTTGCAGATGTAGTACCCGAATTCCCTGTCTGTCTCCAAAATGCTCCCGATAGAGCAAAGTCAGCCGTACTCACAGAGGGTTGCCAGCTCGCGAGACCACTCGCATCCGATGTCAGCACCTTGCCCGTACCAGCTCATCCTCACGAGATACGGATCGTACCGGATATATCGAGCTTGGCTCATGGAGTCGCATTGCCGATACCGATGTTCGTACCATTGTCAAAAAACTGAGACGGGTAGAGTCCTATACCACCGACTCCAAACTTGGATACATAGTTCTCTACTCATCCTGTGATACCAGTAGCAGTAGCTCAGGCAACTGATGATGACCAGTATGCGAGTCCTGTAGCGTCCGATGTGAGTACACGGTTGAGTCCAGGAGTACCACCTGTGATCTTGACTTGTCAGTTGACCTCGAGACGAGCTCATGGAGTAGTAGTCGCTATACCGACACTCGTACCATTGTCATATATCTGCGAATTGTTGATCCCTGTACCTGTAGGGGTATACTTGGCTACATAGTTCGGTGTACCGACGAGTGATCCTGAGAGTGAGAGTGTAGCGTTGGATACTGGAGTAGCTGGTATCGTCTCACACATGAGCATACCCGTACTCGTGAATC
>JAYSSB010000149.1:0-9157 GCA_043720755.1 Candidatus Altimarinota bacterium
ACTTCCCCTTTTTGCCCGAGAGAACACCTCCCAGATAGCATCGCAGTGATCCTCGACATAGAGCCAATCTCGAATATTGGATCCATCTCCATAGAGTGGCACTTTTTCGTCTTTCTGGATCTTTGCTATAAAAAGTGGAATCAGAGAGATACTATTCTGATGAGCTCCATAGTTGTTCGAACACCGTGTGATCGTATGATCAAGTCCAAAAGTCCGACCATATGCCTGTACGAGAATATCTCCTCACGCTTTGGATGCTGAGTATGGAGATGATGGCTCGATATGAGTATCTTCTGTGAAGTATCCAGAGTCTGGGATATCGCCGTAGACCTCGTCCGTCGAGATATAGTGAAACCTATTCATACCAAATTCCCTATGAAGATCGAGGAGATTCTGTGTTCCGAGAACATTTACCTCAGTGAAAAGTCTCGGATTGCGGATCGAATTATCCACATGTGACTCTGCGGCGAAGTGGATGATATCTGTTGGATTATATTTCTGATAGACTATTCTGAGAGCATCGATATCTCGGATATCCACTTGAGCGAAGTGGTAGTTCGGAGCACTGCGTGCTCTGAGATTTATCTTCTCTATATTGCCCGCATACGTGAGCACATCGATATTGACGAACTCTATCTCAGGGAAAGCGAGGACATATTTCGAGAGAAAGTTGGAACCGATGAATCCTGCTCCTCCCGTGATGATGATAGTTTGCATACGAGTATTTTAGAAAAATTTTTTGAATACCATACGCAACGCGATACGCAGAGCCCCACCATAGCGTTGTCACTTGCCGAGCGTATAGTCATCGTAGTGGATATTGACGGGTACCTCCTGGAAGTGGAGATGATGCATACCGATCTGATCAATGAGCTCACTCGCATACTCCATACCATCCATCGTGATATGGATCGAGTTGAGTGTGTTGACTCGGAGCATACGATATCCGTTGTGAGCATCAGTGAGATGTACGCCTGATATGAGAGATGTGAATATACGACCTCCCCAGAGGATCATACGTCTGAGGAGTGGAACATTGGTATTGGTCTTGATGATGAACCGGGATCCGAGGACCACATCGAGAGTCGGATCTCAGTCGAACTCACGGACGAATCCGTCGATATCAGCGATATCGTGTTGTCCATCAGCGTCGAATGTGACGACATATTCCCAGTGACATGATGGAGCGTGTTTCCTGATATATGCAAATCCTGTCTCGAGTGCAGCTCAGGCTCCACGATTAGCAATATGACGTATGAAGTGTATATCTCACGCATCGACCCAATCAGATAAGAGTATGTCAGTCCCATCAGTCGATCCATCATCTACGATGAGTATCTCCTTGTATCCAGCCGCAACTATCCCCTCGATCACTTGTTTGATGCGAGTTGACTCATTGTAGGCTCTGATGAGGAATATGATAGATTTTTTTTTCATGGATCTCGTGTTGGGTATTGGTATTTATTGTTTAGAGTTCTGTATAGCGAGTTCTCTTACGAGCTTGGTGACCTCTTCTCGACTGGACTCCACCTTGCGGAGAAGGAGGAGGACAAAATAAAACAAAAAGATAATACTCGTATATACGAGTACATCAGCTCATCGCTGGAGACCAAAGAGCTTGCCGAGTAGATCGAGTGACTCTGGGAAAAATGTAAATACCAAAAGTCCCGAGCCCACACCGAGGAATACAAGAAAATGTAGGGCATTGAACCGTTCTCTCTTGGCGATATCGAGAGCCACGATGAATATGATAATCCCTGATATGATGAAAAAAATCTGTAAAAGATTCATGAGAATTGACTCTAGGGATTAAAGTGGGAGTCCGCTACCAGTTTTGACAGTTGTATCACCCATATACTTCCATGCATCCATCTTGACTCCTGATCCTGTTGTACAATATATGAAGTCCATAGTTGGAATGGCTGGGTTTTTCTCGTATGAAACCTGACCCCCCTGACTTGTACAGTAGACTGCAGCTGGAGATCCTGATTGTGTCTTGGCATACTCGACCTGTACTGGTGCTATCGGTGTCGACCATGGGAACGTACATGATGCGAGGAACGTGAGAGACGAGATGATGAGGAGTGATCGCATAGATGAGTAGAAAAAGAAATAAAAACTTGGCAGAAGCACACCTCCGAGTATAATCCGAAACATCATAAAGTCAAAACCCATGCAAACCCTCGGTGGACATAGCGTCAATATCCTCTCTCCATATCAGAGTGATCTCTATGAGATGTTTCTTGCGAACCGTCATCTCGATCCAGCTGAGAGTCGGGAATTTTTTGATCCAGAGATATCTGATCTCCATGATCCCTATCTGATGCCTGATATGGACAAAGCAGTAGCGAGGATACTGATCGCAAGAGAGAAGTGAGAACGTATCGTCATATTCGGCGACTATGATGTCGATGGTGTGAGTTCAACAGCTATCCTCGTCAGATTCCTCACGGAGATAGGTTCTGAGGTCTCCTATCGTCTCCCTCATCGAGTACATGATGGATACGGGTTGAAATCATATTTTTTCGATGAGCTCGCATCGAAGTGAGTATCACTCGTCATCACGGTCGACTGTGGAACACGAGATATAGAGCCGATCCGTCATGCGAAGTGACTCGGGATCGATGTCATCGTCACCGATCATCACGCTGTCCCAGATGAGATCCCAGAAGAGGTAGTTGCGATCGTCAATCCGAAGAGAAAAGACAGCAAATATCCATTCCCGAATCTAGCTGGTGCTGGTGTTGCATTTAAGTTGCTACACTGAGTGTTGATATGAATGTGAGCTAAAAATATCAACGACACACTCACTCGCTATATAGACTTCGCCTCACTCGGTACGGTTGCTGACTGTATGCCGATCGTATGAGAGAATCGTGTCATCACGACGCTCGGACTCCGTCAGATGCAACAGTCAGAGTCAGTCGGACTGAGACAGTTCCTGGAGGGACGAGAGCAGATCGAGGGCAATGCTGATATCATCGGATTCCAGATCGGGCCTCGGATCAACGCAGCCGGTCGTATGGATACTCCACTCACTGCACTTCGTTGGCTCCTTGCAGGCGAGTGACGTACTGATGAGTTCTTCGGCGAACTCGAGCACTTGAACGAGACAAGGAAATGAACTACAGAGACCCAATACAAGAGAGCACTCGAGAGTGTAGATACCACTCGTCCTATTTTATTTTTTGATGCGGCGGATCTCGATCATGGGATCATCGGACTCGTCGCTGGTCGTCTCACTGAGCTCTACAATAGGCCGAGTATAGTGATCAAAAACGGCCACGATCATCCACTCACATCGAGAAAATGAGATACTGTTGCTATAGATGAAACTATGATCGTAAAAGAATGAAAAGAGCTCTCCATCTGATCATGTCGTGCTCCTGAATGGTGCAATCTGATAGAGCTACTCGATGAGTGTCGGCATTTTTTTGTCAGATATGGTGGACATCGTCAGGCTGCAGGATTCACGATAGAAACAAGCCGAATACCCGAGTTCCGAGAGGCGATGTATAAGGCGATATCGAGAGCACATGATACAAATGCTCTCCCCAAAAAAATCCTGAATATAGAGTGCATCCTCCCAGTTACAGACATCACAGTCTCGACACTCACACAGATCGACCGATTCCGACCGTATGGTATCGGTAATCCTCGACCTCTCTGGGTCATCGAGAATGTGACGATCGCATCGACTCGGACTCTTGGACAAGAGGAGAAACATCTCTCGATATCTATAGCCGAAAAACCAGAACTCAAGCTCCTCCTCTGGAATGCAGCAGATAAAAAACCCCACCTCGGAGTGGGTAATATCGTCTCACTCGTTGTCGAGATCGATCGCAATGAGTGGAAAGGAAAAGTGAGTGTCCAGGTGGTAGTGAGGGATATCATCATCTAAATATAGAACATATGCAACCTACTATCACTTGGTCAGAGTTCGAGTCAATCGAGCTCCGAGTTGGGACGATCATCCGAGCAGAGGACTATCCAGCAGCACGTAAACCTGCATACAAGATTTGGGTGGATTTTGGCCCTGAGATATGAGTCAAGCAGTCATCCGCACAGATCACGACTCACTATTCGAGAGAAGAACTCATCAGCAAACAAATAATTGGTGTTGTGAATTTCCCACCGAAACAAATTGGGAATTTTATGAGTGAGTTCCTGTGTACCTGATTTTATCGTGAGGATGGATCTGTGATACTGGCTGTCCCCGAGCGAGCAGTGGAGGATGGAGCAAAACTCGGGTAGATATATCTAGCTAATACCTCCCAATTACTCACTATACTCTCTTTGGACGGATCACGAGTGCGAGGACGATATAAGCTCCGAGTGCTGAGAGACCGACGATGACGAGAGATAGAGGCGTCATATCGAGAAATGCACTGCATGAAGCGATATATCCATAGAGTGAGAATCAGATAATGAGCGAGAGAAAATACGAAAGAAAAAATATAGAGACTCTCGTAAATGAAAGTGTTTTTCTAATCTCTCATGGTATCATACCAAACAGTGGATAGAGACGAGTCTTGAGGGACTCGACACCCTCCATAGATCCGAAGAGTGCGATGATAGCTCATAGAGCAAAAAGGGATACAATCGAGAGAAATAGTGTGATCACTGAGAGGATCTTGCCAGCGATATCTCTCACGATCGAGAGGATATTCTCTATATCGACAAATGTCACATGTGATCCAGAGTTTGCGATGATGCCTCGCTTCCAGAGATCTACATTATCCGTATAGGCACTCACGAAGTAGGTTTTGGGAGCATTGGCGAATGCCTCCTTCTGGAAAGAAAAATAGAAAAATGGGCGAAATCCATCTCTCTTGCTTTCGCGAATATTAGCAATAACGAGTGAAACCTCTCTCCCTGAGAGGAGAAACACTATCCGATCTCAGATATCGACTCAGAGCCTCTCAGCAAAGTCATCATCCATCGAGATCTCATCAGGACCGAGTGTATCCTTGCCCTTGAGGATACGATTGGTAAGTGGTGATGTTGTGATATTGTATTCTCTCGTGAACTCGCCACTCGCCCGCTCGACACCGAAGTGCTCTTCGAGAGTTTTACCATTGATCGACCTGATACGAGCTCTGAGTATGGAGTACATCTCCCCACTTCATGAGAGATATTGTTCTACCTTGACCCTATCTTGCTCGAGGATGTTGATCGCATAGATATTGGCTGAGGTACGAGTATCAGAGAGGAGCTCTGATCTAAATGAAAAGGAAAACAGCAAAAATACGATACACACACTCGTCATCATCACGAGTGAGAGTGTGATCGGCAGAGATACAGAGAGCGGCCGGATATGTGTCCGTAGAGCATCGTAGAATACAAAGTGTCACGCTCGAAATACAGCAAAAGATCAGAAAATCCCCCTATACAAAAATCGAAGGAGAAAAAATAAAATACCTAAGAGAGTAAATCCTCATACTGTGATAAGAGACGAGAGAAAGAAATCTCTCAAAATCAGAAAAATACAGAGCCATATAGGAAGGAGAAAAGTCAGAAATGAAACAAGATCAAAACTGATCATCTGTCCACTCCATCGAAAGCGAGATATAGGAAATATATATGAAATAGCGATCGAGAGGCTATATCGAGTCTGCCACGCTGGGAAAAAAGCGATAAAAACAAGTAGGAGTAATAGGAGAAATGAAAATGGAAGTACTCAGAGAGAAAACTGGAATCCCTCAGCTCCAGGTAGTGTCGCTATCAGAGAAATGAGAAACCAAGAGACTCCGACAGAACAGACAAATGCAAGGGGCAATATGATGATATAAAGGAGAGCAAAGAGGAGTATCTGTCTCCGTCGAGTACATCCGAGTATCTCGATGATCCGCTGTGTTCTCTCAAGTGACGCAAAGAGTCTATCGTGAGCTGATCGCATGACGACACCTGCAAAGATAAACGATACAAATAAAATCAAGAGAATATAGTCAGAGAGCTCCTTGGCTACATCGAGTGTTTGCTCTGACTGATCACTATAGGTACGGATACGATAGTCTCGATATGCTTCTGCGGGGATAGACGCCTTGATCTCTGAGGCATCCCTCTCACGAGAGAGTGATATGAGGAGATCCTGATCGAGTCTCGATCCAGACGAGATGAGGAGTGATCCTGAGAGGAGTGATTGTGGGAGTATGATGAGAGCATTTTCATTGGCAAAAGAAAATCCCAGATCACTCGAGCGAGTGATCCGATCAGTGACCAGGATATCTCGACCGTCTATTGTGACCTTTCATCCTGAGAGATACTTGTTCCAGAGATCATCAGATACACTGATACGACCGAGTGATCCTGTAGCTACTTGAGTGGTTTCGAGGATTCACTTTTGTGGATAGTCTCCCGTATAGGCTATCACATTGACGAGTCATGGCTTGCCATCAGTTGACGATAGCGTCGTCGAGAACTCTCGGATCTCTCCCCAGTTATACGTATATCCCGAGAGATATAGGGCAAATGTATCGATCAGTGGTGCTGGTGCGAGTCACTCATGAGAGATACGCAGATCAGCTCAGAAAAGTGGTCTCGTCTCCTTCGCTACAGAGGTCTCGATATTGTCCGTGAGAGATCGTATCGTGACGAATCCCGTACTTGCGAAGAGTATTACAGCAAAAAGTAGAGCAATAGATCGCCAATTACGCAGTATGATGAGACGAAAGAGAGTGAACATAGGCTTTATTTTTTGTGAGCAGTCTCTCATCTCGTATTATAGAGAGAGAAGCTGATACTCATCACGAGGATCGTGAGGATGATGACGAGCGAGTAGTGAACTGGGATCTTGTAGAAGTCGATGATGATCATCTTGGTCCCTACGAATGCGAGGATAAATGCGAGACCGATAGGCAAATACTTGAATCTATCAATGATACCAGCCAGAGCGAAGTAGAGTGACCGGAGTCCCATGATGGCAAATACATTCGACGTGTAGACGATGAACTTGTCCTGAGTGATCGCGAGGATAGCTGGGATAGAGTCGACTGCGAAGACGAGGTCTGCTGTCTCTATGAATATGAGACACATGAATAGTGGTGTGCCGTAGAGTTTTGCTTTTTCTCGGACGAAAAATGCATCTCCATGAAGTTCTCTCTTAAATGGGATGATCTTACTCACGAGCTTGATCACGAGACTCTTCTCTGGATCGACCTTCATCTCGCCTCATGAGATGAGCTTGTAGGCTGTATAGAGGAGTATAGCACCGAATACATAGATAATCCAGTGGAAGTTCTCGAGAAGTGATACTCAGGCGAATATGAATATCACACGGAAAAATATCGCCCCCAGTACTCACCAGAAGAGTATCTTGTGCTGGTAGGCTTTGGGTATAGAGAAATACGCAAATATAATCGTAAATACAAATATATTGTCCACGGAAAGTGCCTTTTCGATGACGTACCCCGCAAGGAACTCTATTGCTTTTTCCTCTCAGAACCAGCGATATATGAGTCAGTTAAATACGAGTGCCAGAGATATCCATATCCCCGACCAGGTGAGTGCTTCTTTCACACTGACTTCTGCACTCTTGCGATGAAACACTCCGAGATCGAGTGCGAGCATGAAGAGGACAAATATGTTGAATCCGACCCAGAACCAGATATTGATTTCCATGAAAAAAAAGTTATATATACCCCTTGAGGGTAAAAAAATAAGTATTATGCGACCTCTGCTATCTTGCCGCTATGGAGCCTATAGACCATACCAGCTCTCCCCGCAATATAGCGATCATGAGTGATCATGACGATCGTGTTGCTAGTCTCACGATGGAGTATATCGATGAGATCCATGATTTTGGAGGCATTGCCCTCATCGAGATTGCCTGTCGGCTCATCAGCGAGGAGGTATGGGACATCCGAGACAAATGCTCGTGCAATAGCTACTCGTTGTTGCTCTCCGCCTGAGAGCTCTGTAGGATATCTCTCTCACTTGCCACTCAGTCATACTCGCTCGAGGATCTCAGAAGTCTCATAGCGACGAGGAGCATGAGAGATATCGAGGACGAGATCGATATTCTCAGTGACTGTCAGATTGGGGATGAGCTCGAATGCCTGGAATATAAATGCGATACTCTGCCCCCGATATCGGATCATCTCATCTATTGAGAGAGCTGTGATATCCGTATCGCCGAGATATATAGATCCATTCTCAGGACGTAGTATCCCTGCGATGAGCGAGAGGAGCGTCGACTTCCCTGCTCCACTTGCTCACATGAGTGCGACGAACGATCCGGTCTCTACCTGCCAGTCGAGATCGGTAAAGAGTGTGACTGTCTCTCCTTTCGATACATAGGATTTTGAGATGTTCTGGAGTTTGATCATAGAGGTATTTTTATGAGAAATATTGTATTGATTTTTGTTAGAAAACAATAGTATATAAGCCTATAATAAAAAATATGAAACTTACCGTCTCAACAACCATCCATGCTCCGATGAAAACTGTATGGAATGCTCTCTGGAATCCAGAGCATATCGTACATTGGGGATTCGCCGATGAGGCAACCTGGCATTGCCCATGGGCAAAGTGATCTGAACCAAAAGTTGGTCAAATCTTCACAACTCGTATGGAGGCTCGTGATGGGAGTTTTGGTTTTGATCTCACGGCACAATACACTGAAGTCACTCCGATGAAGTCGATGAGCTATACACTCGGCGAGATGAAGGAATACTTTCTCGATGCGGGTCGAGTCGTCGAGATCATACTAGAGGAAATTCCTGAAAGCATAAAAATTACAGAAACCTTTGATGCAGAGAATATACATCCAACCGAGATGCAGATTGCAGGATGGACAGCGATACTCGAGAATCTGCGGAAATATGTAGAAGGTTTATAAAAAATAGAGTAAATACTAGAAATATATCATCTCTTGCATTTCTCACGAATCAGATACAATAAGAGGGTTTCATTTATTTTTTTACCCTCAAGGGGTATAGTAATCTTTTTTCTTATGTCTACTCTCCCATGGATACAGATCGCGATCATGACCGTCGTATGCTTCATACTCGGTGCCGTATGGCATAGTGCCCTCTTCGGGAAGCTCTGGACACGAATACATCATGGCAAGGATACGCTCACTCCTGCCGAGCTGAAGGAATCAGACACAGGACTCCCACTCATCATGGTAGCCGAGTTCGTCGTGACTCTCCTCATG
>JAYSSB010000150.1:0-1100 GCA_043720755.1 Candidatus Altimarinota bacterium
GCTCGTACGCTCGACATGATCGGAACATATGTAAAAGTGGGTGTCACAACTCTTGAGCTAGATAATATCATGAACACGTTCATCCTGTCGAACGGTGGAGTATCTGCCTGTATCGACTACAAGGGGAACAATACCTGGGGCAAGTGAGGCTATCCTCGCTCTACCTGCATATCACTCAACGATGTGATCTGTCATGGGATCCCGAGAACTGATGAGATACTCAAGGAGTGAGATATACTCAATATCGATGTCACGACGATCGTAGATGGATACTTCGGTGATGCATCTCGTATGTATACGGTAGGAGCTGTGAGTGAAAAGGCAAAAGAGCTCATCGCAGTGACGAAGAAGTCATGGGAGATTGGGATCGCCGAGGTCAGACCTGGCAATCAGTTCGGCAATATCGGATATGCAATATCCCAGTATGCTGAGGGGAGAGGGTACTCAGTCGTGAGAGACTATACAGGACATGGTGTTGGGATCGAGTTCCATGAAGAGCCATACGTCTATCACAAGGCTGAAAGGAACTCATGACCCAAGATGCAAGTGGGGATGGTATTCACTATCGAACCGATGATCAATATCTGAAAGTTCGCATCCAAACTCGATCGAGACAACTGGACAGCAAGAACCAAAGATGGATCTCTCTCGGCACAGTTCGAACATACGATCGCAGTGACTGAGACAGGATACGAGATACTCACACTATCATAAAAATCCACACCAATCGGTGTGGATTTTTGCTATGTGAGTTGATAGTTCTCCTCGAGAGCTCGTATACGATTGTCCAGTGATGGATGCGTAGACCAGAATGCGTCTGGCTCAGTGATCATAAATGCTGTAAGATTACCTTCAGGATGCTGTGTTGGTGGGATATTTTTCATCTGTTGGAGTCGTCTGAGTCCTGCGACCATACTCGACCTGCTCGTATACTGTGCCCCACCGAGATCCGCTCGATACTCTCGCATACGAGAGAACCACATAACTATGAGTGACGCCAGTCCGCCGAATAGGATCTGGAATCCGAGAGAGATACCCATATAGGCGAACTGACCAATTGTCTCATTGTCCTTGGCTATTGCTCCAGCCACGAGCCGAGC
>JAYSSB010000151.1:0-3196 GCA_043720755.1 Candidatus Altimarinota bacterium
TAGAGCATTGTAGTCGAGCATGAGGAATGGACTTGTATCATTCGACATCTCATGACCGTGACCAGGGATATACTGAACTACACGGAACCCATCCCCCACCATATGACTAGCTCGTGGATGTTCTATCCTGATTATATTTTTTTGCATGAGATCATTCTATGAAAATAAAACAAGAAAGCAACTTTATAAATTAAAGCCATACAAGACTATTGACTTAATTATTTTTTAATTATAATATTATTATGAATTCATTACAACAACCAGTACATCCTGAATTATTCAGACCAAATAATTTTCCTGACACAGCACCTAGTGCTATAGTATACCGTATACCTGATCCAGATCAAGTTGCTGCAAACGAAGCTATATCACTCGAAAATCATCGTCATGATCCCAAAAATCCAAAACCATATTCTGGATCAAGATATTTCGAACAACTCGGACTCCATATATGACCAAATGGGCAACTCTCATCACTTTATAAGCAAATTCAAGTAAAAAACCGTCTTGAATGAGTATTACATACATCTCGAAGTCCTTTGAGACCTTTTTTTGAAGAAAATAAACATGAAACATATCTCAATACACCTATCCCGAGATGAGTAGTATCAGATACTATCTTGAGAAATGGGGTCATGGTAGCAGAACGCAATCAAGATGCTCTCCTCGCAGCTCAACTCTCCAAACATATACGGATGAATGCAAGTAATGAAACTCATTTTGATGAAAACAATTCTAGGATACTCAGTGATCATATCAAAAATCTAAATACCAAGAATCCTATCAGACTCTCCACAGCTGAATATCCAGTATTTGATATACTCAAACTCACTCCCAAAAAATTCGAATGATCGTCTGGAAAGTATCATATAGTAACTGTTCAGCTCAAAGAATGAATCAAAAATTTTCTCATACGAGAAGAAATGTTCGTGGTAGGTGATCTCTCTCGCAAGATCCTCTGAGAAATAGATGATAAGGGGAGATTCCGACCTACCAATCAGCCATGTACTATCACGTCTATCAGATCCAAGAATATATCATCCAAAACCCAATCAGATACTAAAAAATCAACGATACTATGAAATATACGAGATACCTTCGCTGGTATCAAAAAATGGTTCAGATAATAAAAGTCTAAAGAGAAATATATATCAAAATCCCAATCCATACTATCGCAATCACCGGTATCCATATTCTGAACTCTCGTTTGCCCGCCTTGTGATACATCGGCCACTGCATACCCAGCCATATTCCAAATACTCATCCGAGGATAGCAGATATCCAGAGTGTTTTTTCGCGGGTACGCCACCACTGATATATCGACTTCAGCTTATCTACACTCATGATGAGGTAGGAGACGATATTGATGATGAGGAGATAGGAGAGTAGTATATCCATAGTATTATAGGGGTATCTCTCCAGCAAAATAATGCTTCCGACAGAGTGATACATATGATTCATTTCCTCATAGCTTTATCTGTTCGCCAGTTCTCGTGATCTGACCGTCTTGGAGACGAGCGTTGAAGTGGGCACGCTTGCCACACCAGCAAACAGTAGGGATCTCCTCGATCACATCAGCAAGTTCAAAAAGTCGTCGAGACCCCTCGAATAACTCAGCACGATAATCAGTCCTTAGTCCATAGCATAAAATGGGGATAGCATATCTATCTGTGATATTTGCGAAAAAATCAACTTCCTCTTTTTTCAAAAATTGTACCTCATCGATGATGATCGCATCATAGTCAAGTTCTTTAGGATCAAAATCTCGGATAAAATCCTCTACAAAATCACACTCAGCCTCGAGTCCTATGCGAGACACAATACGATTGTGTCAGTCACGAGTATCAGTTTTTGGCTTGAGAAAGAGAGGATTTTGTCACTTTTCGAGATAATTGTATCGAACCATGAGGGCATTGGCTGTTTTGGAGCTTCACATAGCTCCATAGCGAAAATAGAGTTTTGCCATATTTATAGATGATTATTATGTAAGAACTTTTTCAAAATACTACTCTTATACCGCTCTACCTCATACCCACCTATTCTCACGATCTCTATATCTGGGAATAGCTCTTGGATTTTTGACTCTGGGACTTTCTGATCGTAGCCAAAAGCAAGCATATCAGGATGGAGATCTCGTATCGGAGCAAAGATATCTGACTCATGACCGAGGATCACAGATACACCTGGGAAGGATACGCTCACTCACTCGAGCCGAACATGCTCATCATGAAGTGGCTGTTGTCACTTACCAGAGAGTACCCGATGATTGCGAGCGATCACGACCGTCATACGATCTGCGAGACTACTCGCCTCACTGAGATAGTAGTGATGCCCAGGATGGAATATATCAAAAGTCCCAAAACACATCACATGAGAAAAGTGAGTTTTTAGTGATTTTTGAGAGCGATTTTTCGCATCTATCCTACGAGGATCGGCAGATGGCATAAGAGAAGAAGAAGTCAAATAGAGAAAAAGTATGTCACTGAACACAAAAGGTGTCCAATTTATAAAAAAGTTTTGACAAGATATAGTGCAATGAGTAGATTGTATCACACAATATCTTGTATATCTATGTGATACGTCGTCTCATTTTCATCTCATATATAGTCGACCAATACTATACAGAAACCAACCCGGTTTCCAAATAGATTTTCGGTCGTTTTTTATTTCTCGTTTTACTCTCTCATATGGCTCTCTCGACTATCCGCCGACGCAATGGCGAACTCACAGAATTTGATCGTACTCGTATCGAAGATGCGATCCTCGCCGCAGCTACTGCTGTCAATGAGATGGACAAGTCGTTTGTCCCAGTGGTCACTGACTTCATCGTGAAGGATCTCGACCACGTCTATAGTGAGGTATTCACGAATCGTATACCATCCGTCGAGGATGTGCAGGACATCGTCGAACGCAACCTGATGAAGTTCAACAAATTCGAAGTCGCTAAGCAATATATCATCTATCGAGCGACTCGTCAGGATGAGCGAGTCGAGGCACACGAGAAACTGGTCAAAAAATTCGAGAAGAACGGATTCAAAGTGATGAAAACCAATGGGAGTAAGGAGGATTTCGACTTTGGGAAGATCGAGAAAATGTTTAAAATGGCAGTGAAGGGATATGAGGAAAACTGTACATTTGATGATCTGATGGAAGCATTCAAAAAAAATATCGTCGAGGATATGAAGACCTCAGACAT
>JAYSSB010000152.1:0-3196 GCA_043720755.1 Candidatus Altimarinota bacterium
GAATGATACATTTGCGGATAACAGTCATAGGAATATAGCTTATGATATTGCCAATCAGTGTATAGTGAATATGCCAAAAATCAACAAAAAACAGGAACAAATATGTTCCTGTTTTTTTGTATAGCGATATATTTATTTTCCAGGGGCAACTGGAGGGAGTCCTGTAGTGATAGGATTTGTGATTCCAACAGGAGGAGCTGGAGGTATTGCTAGAGGCTTATTTTTAACCATGACCTTACACATTTCGAATGATCCAGTACTTGTGATCGTCGAACAGTCCTTCTCTGTAGAATTTGTATCACTCATGATAACCTGCATGATACATTGATCCTTCATCATATTGGTATCTATAGCGATCGGTGCACCAGATGCAGTAGGAGTCTGAGGCATCTCGAGCCTGTCACAGAGCTTGATATCTTTCTTGGCTACAGCATCTTGCCGATAGAGTTGTGACTGACATTGAGTTTTGAATACAGTATTTGTGAGAGTATCACAGAGTTTGATATCGTTTTTTTCAGTTGCTGATATCATCGTGACAGCGAACTCACAGCTTGACTGCTGATTGGCATCAGAGAGTTCTTTACAGAAGCTTGGATCTTTGCTTTTCTGAGCCAATTGATTGCCAGCACTCTGGATACACATATTAGCATTTTGCTTCATACATCCTTGGAATTCTTCACTTGCTCGGATTTTCACAGAGGTAGAGGCGATATCTTTTTCATAGCTGACAGTACCACTACTCATTTGCATATTAGCTGACGCATTTCATGATTTGTCATTCGGAGGGGGAGGATTCATCATACCACATGATGAGAGGAGTGATATCGATAGGACGATGAGGAGGATTTTTTGCATAAAAATATATTAAAAATAACTTAAATAGTATATAAAAACCCTCTCCTATAGCAAGATAATTGACTTGATCTTTGCTCTATTTGCTTCGTATATACATCCCATCTCCAAAACTATAAAATCTATACTGCTTGTCCATTGCATATTCGTAGATCGACATCATCTGATCATATCCGAGAAATGCCGATACAAGTACCAATAGAGATGACTCACTGAGATGAAAATTGGTAATCAGATCATCTACTATCCGAAATGTATATCCAGGAGTGATATATATGGAAGTAGAAAAGTGCAAAGTTGAAGGTGCAAAGTTGAAGGTAATATCGTGTATCCAATCTTGTTTTTCTAGCATGTTAGTGATATCATCCCAGTATTTGCGAGTATTCGCATCAATTGATTCTTTGATATCCTCCTTGATCTCTCTCCAGAGATATGGGAGTGATTCGAGAGTACGACAGGCTGTTGTTCCGACAGCAACTATTTTTTTGCCGGCAGTCTTGAGAGTTGCTATTCTCTGGAAGATATCGAGTTGTATCTCGATCCTTTCTCTATGGATATCATAGTCTCGGACATCTGGCGTCGCTATCCCCTGGAATGTGCCGAGTCCAACATGGAGCGTGAGATACTCCTTCTGATTGCCTATCTTGTCCATGAGCTCACTCGTGAAGTGGAGGGATGCTGTTGGAGCTGCGACAGATCCATCTGTCCGAGCAAAACTCGTCTGATAGTCTACCTCTTTCTCAGCACTATACTCGATATAGGGAGGGAGGGGGAGTGCCCCATGAGTAGAGAGAAAATCCAAAATCCTAGATTCACTATCTACCGCTTGAGTATCTACAATCTCCAGGAGCCGACCACTATCAGTCACCCCAATTACTTGTATTTGATATGTTCCAATCGTGAATATTGTTCCAATCTTGAACTTGTTCCCTGGTCGTATGAGTGCCTCGAATTGGTTTCAGGTTTTTGTCTCGAGATAAAATATCTCTCCCTCTATGAGAGTATGCTCAGTTCCGTCATTGCGAGTATATCTCGTATTCTCTAGTGCCACACGAGATCTCACGACTCGAGAATCGTTGAAAAATATAACTCTATCTTCCCCGAGTTGAGTATCAATATCCCAAAAAGTCGTCTCTGCCGTGATCTCGCCAGAGTCACGATCTATGACCATCATCCGAGCATCATGATGTGGATGTATCGCCTCTTGGGCAATCAGATCAGCCGGGAGATCGTAGTGGTAGTCAGAGAGCAAATACATATATCAGAATTTAGAAGTTGAGTATATGGAAGTAGACCATAAAATCAAAAAAAAGCCTCCGAAGAGGCTTTTAAGCAGGCAAATATATGACTATTTGCTTGGTGGGGCAGGAGGAGGTGGAGGTTTTTGTTCAACCACTTTTTCTTTTTGCTTTCCGCAAGCAGCGAGTGCCACTGCAGCTAGCAAAGATGCCAATACCAATGTTTTTTTCATAGTATCATGTCCTCTATTTTCTAGCATTCACAGATTATTCTGTGGGCATCCTTTTTGTGGAATATCGTACTTATTGGGTACAACATAATATCAAAAAGTTAAAACAATTATATTTATATAAAAATATATGTCAAATACTGTACTATTGTAAACTCTATTTTCATTTTGAAAAATCCCTTTTCTCGCTATCATCATCTCTATGATTCGTTTGTTATATATACTCATATTCGTGACTTTTTTTCTCTCATCTTGTATGTGAAAATTGTCTCCAGAGCCTGATCCCCATGCCTCATGATCGTTGGCTCAGTATGCAACGTGACTCACGGATACTGAGCGAGCCAGGCTCGCACTCGATCGCAAAAAAGAACTCCGTAATATCCGAAAATGAGACTATCTCGCTCTCAAAAATAATCCAGAAGATGCTATAGCATATTATCTCATCGCCCTCGAAAAACTCCCCAATGATATCGTCATCAGACGTAAGATTGCTCATGCCTACTATCAGACTCGTAACTGGCGAGATGCCTACCTCAACTATGCTCGAGTTCCTATCACAGAGCTCAAGGAGACTGAGCTCAAGGAGTTGTTTGCATCACTTTTTCTCGATGATGCGAGGCCAGATCGTCTCACAGAACTCTCGAAATATACTCTTGATATAGGAGTCCGAGACTATTATCAGATTATCGATACCTGCTACTCTGGTATCCACAATTGTATCGTGAGTATCGATGCCTATACGGGTTCGAGTGATCGTATTCGTACTCTCCAGTCTACTATCAAACAATCAGTCTCGATATCTCCTGATTTCCAATATCGCAACTTCCTCGTAGCAGCTGAACTCTACAAGCAATGATCCTATCGAGCGACACATAT
>JAYSSB010000153.1:0-3166 GCA_043720755.1 Candidatus Altimarinota bacterium
CGAGTGCGAGGAGGATCTCATCGATGATGGCAATCTGTGACATAGGATCTAGAATATAGGGATTTTTACTAAAATATCAAGTGACGAGTCTGGTTTGACTTTTGTATCAGTTTTTATATACTCCTTTTGCTCTAGAGAGAATACATCTTTCTATTACCTAATTAGCGGGGGTAACATAAAAGAGTGAGTGTACTAAGGCTTCAACCCTTGGGTGTGACGGTTCGAACCCGTTCCCCCGCTCCATTCATAAAAACTCTGAAAAACATCGAACCTCATCGTCAGAAAAAATTTTTTAAACTGCTTATATCTCGATAAGCTCACTTCAAAAAATTTGTTCTTCCTCGAATTTCTTGTTTTTGAGAATTTTTTCCACTCAATCAAAAATTTTCATGGCAAACAGTCACGGACTCAAATCTAGTATCGTCAAAAAACAAGCTGCTGCTCGTAAACTCTCAAAAGGAAAAAAGAAGGCAGCCCTTTCGTATACAGGAAACGAGAACAAGCAGTCGAGATACAATCTCTCATACAAAAAAAGAACCCGATACATGCAGAACAAAGAAGCATTTCCAAAGAAAAAACTTCCTACTAAAAATATAGATTCTCTCATAGAACAAGGTATACTCGATGAACGTGGATTTTTCAAAAAAGGAAAAAAGAAAAACTATATTACCAAATCTATGGTAGATATGAAAGGATTTGATTTTTATGGGATGCCGAGAAGTAGTTAGTTCGACTTGCATTTTGTGAAAAATAGATACAATTCACTCATCCAAAATATATGCAGCCGTAGTTCAGTTGGATTAGAACGCCTCCCTGCGAAGGAGGAGGTCACAGGTTCAAGTCCTGTCGGTTGCACCATCCAGATATCAATACCAAAATCTCACATCTCATTGTGAGATTTTTGTCTCAAAAAAACCCGAGTTCTCAGTTCTATATCCTAAGATCTATCTCCTATGTGAAGATGACCTACTGTCGCTCTACAGAAAGAAAAATGAGCCAAAGCAAAATCCAAGATCTACAATATCCACTCCAAACTGATCACGATAGCAGCTGAGAAGTGAGCCGATACAAGTACAAACCGAGCTCTGGCTGATGCTATCTATGATGCCAAGCGAGATGGTGTGACGAGTGATGTCATCGATCGTGCTATCAGACGATGAGCCTGACTCGAAAAAGATACGAGCAAAGTAGAAGAGATATACTATGAGTGATATGCTCCCGGGGGTGTCGCTATCATAGTCCGAGCTCTCACAGATAACCGCAACCGTACAGCTCCGAATATGAGACATATATTCACATCATTCGGTGGATCACTCGGGGAGACGGGCTCGGTATCGAATTTTGCATTCGAATATGGGGGAGAGATCCGTATCGAGAGTCCTACAGATATGGATGCGTTCGAGATGATGATCCTCGACACGGACGCAACTGACTATAGTATCGAAGATGATGATATCAAAGTGATCACAACTCGTGAATCCTATATGAGTGTGAAGTGAGCGATCGAGTGAGCTGGCTATATCGTCCGATCGGAAAATCTCGGATATCGAGCCAAGTCCTATGTGGAGGTCACTGATATGGACAACGCTCTACGCATATACAAGATGTTCGAAGAGTTCAGCGAAGATGAAGATGTAGAGGCCGTATACAATACAGCAGACATATCTGATGAGCTCTGGAGAAAAGTAACAGAGTTCGTCGAGAGCAAAAAATTCCGAACATAAGAAGATATATATTTGAGAAATAAAATCTTTTGTATTTTGTCTCGAGTCGTCTATAATAGTACCAAATACTAAATTCAATCTATGTCTGACTCCTCAACTCCTGTCACAGATCCAGTTGTTGCCGATCAAAGGACGAATCCTCCGATGCCTCCTCCTCCACGACCCAAAACATCGAATGATGGACTCGTTGCCAAGTTCATGGTGCATCCACTCACGACATTTGCTGAGATGATATTTATCGATCTCCTCGAACACTCACTCTCACTCTCTACATTCGAGAAAAAACGAGTCATCGATGCGATCCCAACGCTCTCACAGTTTCAGATAGATGAACTGGTTAAAGTATTCGAAGATGAACGAGTCGAATTCCGAAAATTGATGCCAACAGAATGAGAGATCATCAAGTGACTCGTCATCAAGGCTCAAAATGAGTGGGAACAACTCAAGGATATCTATATCGAAGAAGAAAGGGCAACTGCAAAAGCGAATGAAGATGCTATCAAGGCTGAAGAAGTACGAAAAACTCTCGGACTCTAAATATATATCAGAAAAAATCCCACGTAAAAGTGGGATTTTTATATGTTTTTCATCGACTTTTCTCCCATTTTTCATATAGTAAGATCACTTTTTTACTCTCATTTTTGTGTCAATTTTTGTATCTGTCATCCCCTCTGAGCACTCGATCGGTACGAGTCCTCTCCTGTACTCTATCTGAGATGATATCGATATATTTCATATACATATAGGATGTATGGTAGAGATACCATATGGGAAAAATCTAGAGAATGCAATAGTAGCAACTCTACATGAGAATTGTCCGATAGATGAGATGAGTGAGCAATATATGAGAATCAGACCACTCAGTCGGATCATCACGAGCCAGATACTCGTCTCTGCCTATCAGATAGGCATGATCATAGATATATCTGCGAGATACATGATAGCGATCCATCGTGTACTCGCTATATTCCTCACACGACCGATACTCACGAGACTCGAGAAGAAACAGTATGGACAGTTACATAGTCCACTCCCCCATATAGAGGAATTATCTATACAATGAGCGAAGAGATCTATCCATATTATACAAGATGGTATCGTGACACCAGATATCGTAGAGTGATATACAAGTGATCAGCCGACGATCGTGATACTCCCAGATGATTTTGCTATGATGCCATATCAACTCTATCATCAGGATCGAAAGGATATACTCTTCGTACCAAGTGATATGACGGATATAAGACGAGCTCAGGCATGGATCGATATATCCAATGCAAAACATAGTATTATCTATTGAACTCGACGGATTATCTACTATAATCTAGGGGCATATGCCAATATAGTCTATGTAGAGGATGCTCTCGGTCCTGACTACTGGCACTATCCTATACGGATCAGATATATCGACATATTGCAAATATTTGCAAAAAATAATATAT
>JAYSSB010000154.1:0-3112 GCA_043720755.1 Candidatus Altimarinota bacterium
CATTGGGATACAAAAACCCCGTGACTTTAGTCCGATTGTAACTATACTGTCAAGTATTGCAAGTAAAATCACTTCCAAAACAACATGAGTTACACAAAATCTTCTCACGCCACATACGATTGTAGGTATCACATCGTCTGGATTACTAAGTACCGCAAGAAGTGCCTTTCAGGCGAACTCCAAAGTACCATCAAGCAGGTAATCGAATGAGTATGTAAAGAGCTCTACATCACCATCATCGCTATGGGTATGGAAGAGGATCATGTACATCTGTATCTGAGAACTCCCCTCACCAAACCAATACCCTATATCGTAAAAGCTCTCAAATGAAGAACCTCTCGTGTTATCTGGAAAGACAAAGATCATCGTAATTATCTCAAACCCTACTACTGGACTACTGGTACTGCTCTCTGGGCAGTCGGATACTTTGTATCTACTGTATGAGTGGTAGATGGAGAAGTGATCAAGAACTATGTAGAACTCCAATGAAAAGAAGAAACAGAGGAACTAGAAATCGAACTATAATCCTTTCCAAACAAACTAAAGCCACGTGTCTTCAGACCGTGGTTAGATCCCAACTAACTTTTTACTTTGTATTAGCTATGTCAGCAATGCGTTATAGGGATTTCTGAAGAAATAAGGTACAAATTCCTGTAGCAAAACAGAGACATTTATTAGCTTATAACTTAAGTATAAATCAATCCTCATTACATCATAAAGATAAAATTGAAAGACAACTCGTTGAAGGTCTTGAGGTGTTATCTAAACTTGATGAAAAACGATTAACTAATCCTCTGAAGGAAAAAGTAAATATATTATTAGGTAAAATATTTGATTCAAGTATTCAAGGTTTTCTTGATTGGGAAGTAGAGGAAAAAGAAGTATTCAGTCATGTCCAGCTTCGTTATGGAAATGAACTTGATATACCCTCAGTTCACTCATTTATCAGATCTTTACCAATTTTGATACAAGCATCTCATTCTGTAGATTGACCTGTATGAACCCTTTTAGATAGGATGAATAATGAATTAAAAGGCGTTTTATTAAGTATCTAATACTATTTTTTACTATATAAGTAAAATAATCCCTTAAAATTGAGGGACTATTGTTACTTCTTCAATATATTCACAAAAGTCTCACTCGGTATACTCACTCGTCCAAATTGTTTCATCTTTTTCTTTCCTTCTTTTTGCTTCTCGAGAAGTTTCCTCTTCCGTGTGATATCTCATCCATAGAGCTTGGCTGTCACGTCCTTGCGGAGTGCAGAGAGATCCTCACGAGCGACGACATCGACTCCGACGACTGCCTGGATCGCTATCGCGAATTGGGCTTTTGGGATATTTTCTTTGAGCTTCTCACATATACGTCCTCCGAGATATCGAGTCCGTCCTCGGTGTGCCATCATGGAGAATGCCTCGACGATATCTCCAGCCACACGGATATCCATCTTGACGATATCATCGATCTTGAATCTGATCGGCTCATAGTGGAGACTCGCATAGCCTGAGGAGAGCGACTTGAGATCGTCATAGTAGTCCCCGACGAGCTCACTCATCGGGATCTCATAGTGGAGGATGACACGATTGGCATCGAGATTGGTTTGATTTTTGAATACTCATCTCCGCTCTTGTGCGAGTCCCATCAGATTCCCGATATACGCATTCGGGGTGATCATCTCGACCTTGGCAATCGGTTCTTCGATGTGGATATAGGTACCAGGCTTGGGAACATCCTCAGGGTTCGAGATATAGAGGTATGTACACTCACGTCCGCCGAACTCGATGAGTTCTCCACGGGCTCTCGGATAGAGTGCGACCTTGTCTCATCAGATGAGGAGACGATAGGTCACCTGTGGACTCGTGATGATGACGTCCATAGCATACTCTCGCCAGAGTCGCTCCTTGACGATATCGAGATGGAGGAGTCCGAGGAATCCACAACGAAATCCATATCCTAGAGCGGGAGATGCTTCGTGTTCTGCGACGAGTGATGAGTCGTTGAGCATGAGTTTTTCCATGGCGTCTTTCATCTTCGGATACTCATCTGTCTCTACGGGGAATATCCCAGCATAGATATAGGGAGTGATCTTTTTGAATCCTTTGATCGCGTTCTTGGACTCCGTCGGCCCGACGAATACCGTGTCTCATACACGAGCATCGATGATTGACTTGAGTCCAGTCACAACATACCCGATCTCACCCTCGTAGAGTGCCTCACGGGGAGTATATTTGGGACGGAAGCATCCGACTTCGAGTGCCTCGATCCTAGCTCCTGTATTGATGAATTCGAGCTTATCTCACTTGCGGATCTCGCCGGAGAATAGCTTGAGATAGACAACCACTCACTTATACGGATCGTACTGTGAGTCAAAAATCAATGCCTTGGTCACTCCAGATTGATTATCCGTTGACTCAAATGGAAGGAGCTCTGATATGATGGAGAGTTTGCGTGGTTCAGGGATACGCTCTATGACAGCATCGAGGATGGATTCGACATTTTCTCCTGTCTTCGCTGATACACAGATGATCTCTTCACGCTTGCAACCGAGGAGATTCATCACCTCTTCACTCACCCGCTCTACATCTGATGATGGGAGATCGATCTTGTTGAGTACTGGGATGATCTGGAGATCATTCTCCATAGCGAGATAGACATTGGATAGTGTCTGAGCCTCGATCCCCTGTGTCGCATCTACGACGAGGATCGCTCACTCGACAGAGGCAAGTGAACGAGATACCTCATACTGGAAGTCGACATGACCTGGAGTATCGATGAGATTGAGTTCGACTCATTTCCACTCCATACGTACTGGAGTGAGCTTGATCGTGATACCTCGCTCACGCTCGAGATCCATCTGATCGAGGGTCTGAGAGAGCATCTCGCGTTTCTGGAGTGTCCCCGTGATCTCCATCAGGCGATCAGCAAGAGTCGACTTGCCATGGTCGATATGGGCAATGATACAGAAGTTGCGGATAGAAATAGGTTTGGACATGCCGATATAATAGAGAAAAAGTGTAAAAAGGCAAAAAAATCAGATATTTGCTTTTTTATATAATGAATAGTAGTATATATGTACTTCATATCCCTTACCAACACAAATATGGAAAAACAA
>JAYSSB010000155.1:0-1053 GCA_043720755.1 Candidatus Altimarinota bacterium
GTCGATGTCGTTGCTCGTGAGGATCTATCCGCTCTTCGCAAGGACGTGACAGCCAAGCTCTATGGATGAGATATCACTCGCAAACGCAAGCTCCTAGAAAAACAAAAAGAAGGAAAGAAAAAAATGAAACAATTCGGACGAGTGAGTATTCCTTCAGAAACTTTTGTGAATATATTGAAGAAATAAATAAACTTGCTTTTTTGCATATTTTCGTAGTATGTAGCCACTTTATTATTATCTCATATTTTATGGAAAGAACTCTCATCCTTCTCAAGCCTGATACTGTTCAGAAGTCTCTCACTGGTACTATTCTCGCTCGTTTTGAGGCAAAAGGATACAAGGTAATCGGACTCAAGATGATGGATATGAGTGCAGCACTCGTTGCTGAACACTATGACTTCCTCGCTGACAAGCCATTTTTCCCAACTATCCAGTCATATATGACCTCTTCTCCTATCGTAGCACTCTCACTCGAAGGTGTAGATGTGATCCGTGGAGTTCGTGCACTCTGTGGTGCAACCAATCCGAGTGATGCACTCCCTGGTACTATCCGTGGCGACTTCGCCAAGAATATCGATAACAACATCATCCATTCATCTGACTCCGTCGAGACAGCAGAGAAGGAGATTGCTAGATTCTTCGCAGCTACTGAGATATTCGACTACTCTCGTCCACTTCTCGGATAATCCACCCATACGCTATGCGTAGTTCCAATAGTTATTCCATCTCCATCTTTTGTGTACTCGCGGACCCGAGAGAAACCAGAAGAGTCGACACCTACCTGTCGGCTCTTTTTCCAGAAAAATCACGCAGCTACCTCCAGAAGATGATCGAAGAAAACAAGATCTCATGCAATGGGGCACCGTTCAACAAAAATAAAAAAATATACCGAGGAGATGTAATCGAGATCAGTTGGCGAGTCGATCAGATGACACTCATAGCTGAGGATATACCACTCGAGATCATCTATGAGAACGACGACTTCGCAATCATATCCAAGGAAGCAGGGATCAATACGCACCCAACACCAGGAGAATGATGAAGGATGGGTAC
>JAYSSB010000156.1:0-8742 GCA_043720755.1 Candidatus Altimarinota bacterium
TCTATCTGGGATACGATGCGTCGATCTCTCTTTGTCTCATCGACTGTGATGATGGTACTCGTTGCTCTCTTCATCTGGGGACCTGAGAGTCTCAGAGGATTCGTCCTCGCACTCATATATGGTACAGTAGTCGGTACATATTCATCAGTCTGTCTCGCATCACCACTCCTCGTGGATCTCACCGGCAAAAAATAATATACTCCATATATAAAAATATCTCCACTTGTTGGGGATATTTTTATATTAAAATAACTATATGTCAATATAATTGAAGAAGTTTTTATGAGTAGGAATTTGTATATCTCAAATATATAGGCTAGAGTGATTATAGTTTCATTTTTAATACAAATATATATGTACTCATATACCAATAGGTCTCGCAAGGTCGTATCTACCATCACTCTCATTGCCCTGATCGCGAGTCAACTGAGTTTTCTCACGCTCTCGGATGCATCGAGTCTGACATTTTCTGACTATAGTGCGACACTCATCACTCCCAACCAATGAGTCACACAATCTATCACGATGATGACGATCGCATCAGGTGCAGTTGATACCGATACACTCATACTCGATGGATGTACGATCACATTTCAGGACTTTGGTACCGGAGATACTGATTGTACTGACTGAGTAGGTAGGATTGATAGTATCGCCAATTGATTTGTTGCGAGCCAGGCGACGGCTCTCGCTGGATTCACATTTTCTAACTATGTATCGAGTGCAGGGACAAGTGGGAAATTCCTCCTCACTCATACAGGAGTTGCTATAGATGGCAATATTGCCTCTACTGAGAGCGGTACTCTCGTAGTATCTGACGTCAATACTATTGTAGGAGCTGCGAGCCCGATTGCTCAGGTAGTACACTTCACACCGGTCAATCCGACAGTATGAGAGACCTATCGTACAACGATCGATGGTATGATGTACAATCATCTCGTCTCATCTCCTGAGACAGTTTCCCAGACAGTGACCGCTATCACAACGATGCTCTCGACCAATACTGGAGCTACTTGTATTGACAGTGCTACACATGTGACCTGTACAGCACTCACAGGAGGAGTAGCATATACCTATGCAGCTCTCCCAGTTGATGAGATTGCACCGACAGTATATCTCACGGCACCGACATACACGAATACTGGATTTGTCCTTACAGCGAATTTCTCTGAACCAGTCTATGCCAATGGAGATACAAGCAGGTTTGTTATTACCAATGGTAATACTGGATCAGCACTTACGATGATCGGATCTGGAGTATTCAATCCAGCCAATGGCAATACCTATAGTACTGGATATAGCCTCATCATCAATCCGATCACTGATGGTATCGTCACAGTAGAGACACTCAACCAGCCGGGTGTCGATGTCGGTGGCAATGAGAGTGCATCAGGAGCACTCATCTCTATCATCTATGATGCTACTTCTCCATCAGTGATACTCGCGACGATCCCAGGTGGACTCACGACAACAACAGGAGCATTTACTATTCGAGCATCGTTTTCTGAAGATGTATCGAGTATCTCGAGTGGGAGTTTTGTCCTCTCCAATGCTATCATCTCAGATCCAACTCTCTATGCAACAGGCGTCTATCTCGCAACTGTCACTCCTACCAATCAGGGTATCGTCACACTACGTCTCCCGGCTGGACTCGTCACAGATCTTGCAACCAATCCCAATATCGCCTCCAATATCCTCTCGCTCAATGTTCCAGATACTATCGGACCAGTCGTATCTCTCTCTGGTGCTCCATCTATGATGATGACTCAAGGCAATCCCTATATCGAGCTCGGTGCTACATGGATAGACAATGTCGATGGTACAGGAGTCGTGATGATAGCCTCATCAGGATCAGTTGATATCAATACTCCAGGTGTCTATGTACTCGAGTATACTCATACGGATATCGCAACCAATACAGGTAATACCGTCACTCGTACTGTCACGGTCACCTCAGGAGTCGATACTACGCCACCAGTTGTCATACTCCAGTGATCGGGATCGATGACTCTCACATACGGATCTCTCTATACGGAGTCTGGTGCCTCATGGACTGATAATTTCGATGGTATGGGTATCATCGCTACTGCCTCATCAGGATCAGTCAATACTGGTATCCTTGGAATATATATACTGACATATACTCATACTGATATAGCTGGTAATACTGGTAATATCGTCACTCGTATAGTGACAGTTGCCGATCAGATATCTCCAATTGTCACACTCTCAGGTGCTACAACTTTCACGATCATCCAGAATGATCCATATACTGAGCTCGGTGCCTCATGGACTGACAATAGAGATGGTTCAGGTACTATACTCATAGCATCGTCAGGATCAGTCAATACAGCGATCCTTGGAACCTATGTACTCAGCTATACCTATACAGATATGGCAGGAAATAGTGGCAATACTATCACTCGTACTATCAGTGTTGGCCCACCACCTCCAGATACGACCCTCCCAGTAGTTACACTCATCGGATCTACCTCTCGTACCATCCTGTTTGGCTCTGTCTATAGTGATCTCTGAGCGAGATGGACAGATAATAGAGATGGATCAGGATCTGTACTCACTGGTATATATGGCTCAACGGGATCATTCCAGTCAACAGGATCAGTAAATACTGCCACGGCAGGTACCTATACCATCGACTATACCAAGGTAGATCTCGCAGGTAATATATATACATCGACTCGTACTGTTACAGTGATGTCACAGCCACCAGACGTCACACTCCCAGTCGTCACGCTCATTGGATCTGCTTCTATGATCATCACTCAGAGTGGTGTCTATACCGAACTCGGTGCTTCATGGACCGATGATAGAGATGGATCTGGATATACACTTTCTGGTATCTACAATGATCCTGGTTCATTCCAGTCGTCTGGAAGTGTCAATACGTTCCTCACGGGTACCTATACTATCGACTATACTAAGGTAGATCTCGCAGGCAATCTCCACATGCTGACTCGGACTATCACAGTACTCACACTCCAACCGATAGTAGTCCAACCTATCATTATCCAACCTCTTAGTGGATGAGGTGGAGGGGGAGGAGCGAGTCAGTCATTCCCGAGTATGAGTCAGAAGCCAACATTCTCTACTGATATAAATACCCAAACTGGTATACTCACTGGTACACTCAATAGTGCTCTTACCTCTACAGGTACTGTAGCGATGAGCTCGCGTCTGAAGCGAAAACTCCTCAGAGTGATGACGGGTACAAGACCTGCGAGTATATCAAGTATCGACCCATATCTTTCGAAGACATCATCTCCTGAAGGAGTATTCTCAGAGACAACTCTCTCAGTACCCGAGACCAATAGTGCCCCATCTCAGGCGGATACTCCTATAGAGATCGGTGGACTCTACAGCGTCAATCAGCCTCGAGTCAATATCCGTATTGCCCCAAGTCTCGATGCTAAAATCCTCGGATACCTCACTCGCCGAGAGGTCATCAAGGCTCTCTCTGAAAAGAATGGTTGGGTAGAGTTCCAGCTCGGTACACTCACGGGTTGGGTCAAAAAATCACTTCTCACGCTCGTCACAAAATAATCTCTCATAAAAATCTCTCCAATATTTGGAGAGATTTTTCTATATTCACTGTATGAGGAGATACCACCATTTTTCTGGATTGGTCATATTTTTCATAGGATCTTCTTCTCGTTTCCTCGCTTCTACGATCACTACTTGTGTATCTCGTTCTCTATTTCACTCTATGATGTCAGGACGGATGATATTGATGACTTCTTCTCCAGGGAGTTTTTTATTTTGTGTTGCTTTGACGACTTGGCTCTGATAGGCAGGAGTCCGTATATAATTTGCGAGAAACTCCTTATTCTTGTTGCGACTCTCGGTTCTGATATTGGCGAGTTGCACCCCCTCCATGAAGCTCGTCGTCTGAAACTGTTGTACCGTATAGTACCCGATCAGATAGATCAGGTATACACTCACGATGATGAGGAGGATGAGTATGTAGTGAAAACGAGAATACAAAGTAATAAAAATTCGCGATTAAAATATCTCAGTAAGGCTATCAAGCATATCTTGCATTCTACTTTCTTTTTCCTACAATATCCATAATTCATTTTTTTTCCACTTTTTCATCGTATGAACCGCAATATTCTCCTCTCTCTCGTTGCTATCATCGCATCTATCGGTATCATCGCATTCTCACTCACGACCTATCGCTACTATCAAGCGATCCACTCTGATGATCCAATACGTCCCTATCTGTCTGTCGAACTCGGTCAAGCTACGATCTCCCGATGAGATACAGCGATCGATATGGTAGCACCAGAGACCTATGATATCGAGGAGTGAGATATCATCATCACTCGTGATGGATCTCAGGCCCTCGTGATGTGGCCCGACCACTCGACGACTCGACTTGCCTCACTCTCACGGCTTCAGATCACTCGCATGAGGGTAGCTGATGACTACTCACGTATCGAGCTCGTTGCCTCTCTCGAATCTGGCAAGTCTTGGTCCAATATTGTCCGTACGCTCTATCCAGGGTCTCGGGTCGAGTTCGATATCCCTCGTCTGGGTACGGTAGCGGGAGTACGGGGGACTGTATTCGAGATCAATCTGGATGCTAACTATATCCAGTCTATCGATCATAGTGTTTCACTTTTAGACAAATCTGGGAAGTCAGTTCTTCTCATGCCAGGAGAGGCAGTACTCGCAAGTGATATATTCTCTCGAGTGTGAGTCGTAGTCGATAGGACATGGGCTACACTCAATCAGCTCCGAGATCAGGGTTATCAGACACTCCGAGATACGAGACTGCGAGATACATATGCTCGTCTTTCCTGAGACTCTCGTATGATGAATATCTGGGATCGATTCGTGAGATGGGTATTATCATTTTTCTCAGAGTTCTCGAGTCTAGATATAGTATCTTCTCTGAATCAGGGGAGACTCCCTGACATCACAGTATTGTCTCAGGCAACGCTCCTCAAGTGGTATCAGACGTTCCAGTCTAGGGCATTCGTCTCTGAGCGAGATCAGATCAGATGAGCTCTTATGGAGAGCCATACATTGCTCAACAATAGTGATCAGATCATCAATACTCTGATTCGAGGATCACTCTGGGATATGCAAAATCATACCGGTACTCTCCTGAAAAACTCGAGTTCTCTCCTCGAAAAATATGCAGAGGATTCTGGGCAGACGCTCGATCAGATTATATCAGGAGTCAAAAAAATAAATACAACGGAATTCAAAAATATTTCATCAGGCATATATGACAAACTTTTCAAATAACTTTTTGCATTTTCTTTTGACAAATGCTTATCATTTCATATGATGCCCCTACTTTTACTCCCTTTGGAAGTATTCGCTTCGGCGAATTGATGTTGCTCGTCCAATACCTACCTCGTGTAGAGTATCCGAATAACCTCTCATTATTTATATATCCCCTCTATCTTATGGCTGGAATACTCGGCAAGAAAATCGAAATGACTCGTGTGATTCACAATGGAGTCTTTGTTCCTGTTACACTGATTCGCATCCCTACTCTCGACGTCGCTCAGGTCAAAACTCTCGAAACAGACGGATACTCTGCAGTGGTTGTACGTATGACTGATGGCAAGAAGGTAACTATGCGAGAATTTGATCTCGATGGTGCTCTCGCAAACGTCGCAAAGGGAGATGTTCTCTCTCTCGATATGTTCGATGGTATGACAGAACTCGCAGTCTCTGGTATATCCAAGGGTAAGGGTTTCCAGGGTGCCATGAAACGTTGGAACTTTTCAGGAGGTCCTGCATCACATGGATCCAAGTTCCACCGAGCACTCGGATCGATCGGTAAACGCAAACCTCGCCGAACCAAGCCAGGTCAAAAAATGCACGGACATATGGGTCTCGATGGGATCACTCTCAAGCATGTTTCTCTCGTCCTCGTCAACAAAGAACTCCGAGTCATTGCTATCAAGTGACCAGTTCCTGGAGCTCGTAATTCACTCGTGACTCTCACATTCTAGTCCTCTCTCGTACTAATATCTAAAAATCAATTCCCATGAAAGCTCCTCTCTACGACATCAAGTGAAAACAGTCAGGTACTGTTGATCTCGAGACATCATACTTTGGTATCACTCCAAATACGTCTCTCATCCACCGTCTCCTCGTACTCCAACAAGCCAATGCTCGTATCAACATCGCTCACACCAAACATCGTGGTGAGATTGCAGGTTCTACTCGCAAGATGTTCAAACAAAAGGGAACTGGTAATGCTCGTATGGGTGATCGTAGATCTCCTATGCGTCGTGGTGGAGGTGTCGTATTTGGTCCTCGCAATGATCGTAACTACTCTCTCTGTATGAACAAGCAGGAGCGTCGTCTCGCTCTCGTATCTCTCCTCTCGACGAAGGCTACTTCTGAGCAGATCAAGGTAGTAGCAGGATTTGCTGGATTCGGAGAAAAGACTAAAACAATGACAGAGTTCCTCTCAACGATCACTGCCAAGAAGCCACTTCTTGCAATCACTCGAGAAGAGAAGATATCAGTCAACGGAGCGATGAATATCCCAGAGTCAAGGATCGTCAATGTCGAGTATCTCAACCCACATGATCTCCTCAAGTATTCTGATATCATATTCACAGAGGCATCACTCAAACATATGTATACTCACTTTTCCAAATAAATTGTTCCTGAAGATCTAATATTATATATACCCCTTACGGGTGCTAAATTTTCCTCTTATGAATTCCCTCTATAGCGTCATCAAAAAATTTATCGTTACTAATAAAAGTACCGATGGAGAACTCAAGTGAGTATATACTGCTATGATCGATCCAGCTGCAACAAAGATAGACGTCAAAAATGCTATTCGAAAGCTCTACGGTAAAGATGTAGAAAAAGTAAATATCAACTACACTCGTGAAAAATTCCACAATACTCGTATCGGAGTACAAAAAAGAAAATGAGTTGAAAAGAAAGCTATGATCACTATGAAAAAAGGACATAAAATCGAAAACTTCGAAGTAATCAAATAAATCCAGATATTCTCCAGTTCACAACTCTATCAATCCCTAATCACTCGATTATGCCAATCAAGAAGTACAAACCATATACTCCCTCTCGCAGGTTCATGACAGGTCTCACATACGAAGAGATCACAACGAGTACTCCACACAAGTCACTCACTTCCTCTATCCAGAGACATGCAGGACGCAATAGTGCTGGACGTATCTCTGTTCGCCATCAGGGTTCAGGACACAAAAAACTCTACCGTCAGATAGATTTTAAGCTCAATAAATTCGATATTCCAGGTACGGTCGAGACCGTTGAGTACGATCCATATCGGACTGGATTCATTGCTCTCGTGTGCTATGCTGATGGCGAGAGACGATATCTCCTCGCTCATACAACTACTACTGTCGGAGATCAGGTTATCACTTCCAATACTGCCAAGCCTATTCCAGGAAATCGTATGGAAATCGGTATGATCCCAACTGGACTCATGGTGCACAATGTAGAGATGATCGTCTGACAAGGTGCTATCGCAGTGCGATCTGCTGGTGCATCTGCTCTCGTCCTCTCTCAGGAAAGCGAGTATACACAGCTCAAGATGTCATCTGGCGAGATCCGTCTCATCCACAAAAAATGTTCTGCAACTATCGGTACAGTATCCAATACTGACTGGAATCAGATCACTATAGGTAAGGCAGGTCGAAGTCGATGGATGGGTAAGCGTCCTACTGTTCTCGGATCATCTATGAATCCTGTTGATCATCCACACGGAGGTGGTGAAGGACATCAATCAGTTGGTCAGAGAAAAGGTCCAAAAACTCCATGGGGTCGTCTCGCTCGCGGTGTCAAAACTCGTAGTCGCAAGACAACAGATCGTTGGATTCTCCGCACTCGTGCTGGAAAACTTCAGGGCTAATACAGTACTCATATAGGATCTATTGCTCCTGACTCTCAAAATCTAAAAATTAATTTCTCTCCCTATGACTCGTAGTCTAAAAAAGTGACCATATATTGATCTTCGTGTTATGAAGAAAGTCGAAGCACTCAATGCAAGTGGTCGCAAGTCTATCATCAAAACTTGGTCTCGTGCTTGTACTGTTGCACCAGAATTTGTTGGACATACATTTGGTGTTCACAACGGCAAACAACATATCCCTGTTTTTGTAACAGAAGACATGGTAGGGCACAAACTCGGAGAATTCTCTTTTACTCGTAGATTCACCGCTCACTCTGGTAACAAATAGTCTGATGGTTAGCTATATCTGTACTATCACTCAGCTATACTGCCAAAAACTATCAATCTCTACACTATTAAACTTCTCTCTCATGAAAGCTTCTGTACGAAATATCCGTATCTCTCCAAAAAAACTCAATGTTATTGCATACATCGTACGCAATATGACCGCTCAAGATGCTCTTGATACGCTCAGGTTTATGCCAAAAAAAGGAGCTACTATCATCTATGATGTTATCAAAAGTGCGGTGCATAATGCAGAACACAATGATAATCAAGCAGTAGAAGGACTCAAGATTGCTTCGATATCAGTCAGTCAAGGACTCGTTCATCGTCGTATCAATCCTATCTCTCGAGGTAGAGCTCATCGGATCCTCAAGAGAACCAGTCACGTCGATCTCACTCTCTCTGCATAATTCTTATCTTCTCAGCCTTTCACCCTATGTGACACAAAGTTAGTCCACTCGCATTCCGTATCGGATATATCAAAACTTGGAGATCCAATGGATACTATGACCGTAAATCAT
>JAYSSB010000157.1:0-8710 GCA_043720755.1 Candidatus Altimarinota bacterium
AAAAGGAAAGCGTACATACCAAGTCGGTAAATCATCAGAAGGAGGACGCAGTGACTACGTCTATGCTGTCAACAAAAAAAATCTCCCAGCAGGAGAAAAGCTCAAACTCAAGAAGTATGATAAGCAACTCCGCAAGCATGTACTCTACACATTCAAAGATGTAAAGTAATTTTTGATATATCAAAATATAGAAATCTCTCAAATATATTTGGGAGATTTTTTATGTAGAGGCTGTGAGCTCGAACTCTGGGATCGACGAAAGGAAATCTTCGACTTCGCTCTTCTTGCTCGATCTCAAGTCTCGATAGTACTCCTCGAGGGTAATGAGACGAGCATCGAGAAACGCTCGCTCTGAGTGCGAGAGGATCACTCGAGTGATCTCCTCATATTTCATATTGTACTGTAGGAGCTTGCCGACGAGCTTGCGGCTGACCTCGATATCGTTTGTAGTGCCAAAAAGTGATGAGAGTTTTTCGGATTTTTTCATAGATGGTGGAGATATTTTTTTTGACATAGATACATCGTATCAGAGTTCGTTTTTTTTGGCAAATTCTTTTTCTTGCCAAGATCTTGTTTTTGTATCAAAAAGATACTCCCACAAAAATGTATGATATTGCTAGTATCAAAAGATGATTTCTCTCTATTTTTCTCTCTTTCTCACATTTCTATTTGATTTCTCTCTATTTTCCTCTATACTCCACTAGCATTTTTTGATGCAATTTATTTTCCTTCTTTTTACTGGTCATAAAAAGATACCTAACCCACAGGAACTATGAGACAATACGAACTCATGATGATACTTGATTCTGGACTCTCAGATGCTGATAGAGATACTCTCATATCAGAGATCGAGACCGAGGTCAAGGCTACTGGTGCTACAATCACTAGAGCAGATCATCCAGGCGAGCGACAACTCGCATACCGCATACACGGTTCGCAGACAGGATACTATCTTCTCTATACACTCGATCGCGAGGGTGGAGACTGGATCCATATCACGAACACGTTCAATATCAAAACAAGCATCTGGAGATTTATGTTCTCCCGTATCGATGAATAATCGCTAATACCTCTGTCTATGCGTACAATCAACAAAGTTATCCTCATCGGTAATATTACCAAGGATCCATTCGTCAAGACGACTACCGCTGACAAAAAAATCGCCACCTTCACGGTTGCGACCAATAGATACTACAAAAGTCCAACCGGAGAGTCTCTCTCTGACGCTGAGTATACCAATTGTGTCGCATGGGGTCCACTTGCCGAACGATCTGAGCAATTCCTCACCAAGGGCAAGCTCGTCTACGTCGAGTGACATCTCAAGACTCGTATCATCGATAAAGATGATGGCACGAAGCTCTACAAAACTGAAGTTGTCGTCGATCAACTCATATTCCTCTCCAAGAGAGAAGATGGAGTTGAGGTCAGTGTCGAGATCCCAGAAGTTGCCAACTTCGATGACTTCTCTGATCTCGATACTCACAAAATCTAATCCTAATCCCTACTTCTATGGCAGTTGCTAAAAAGAAAGTATGTCCTATCGACGAAGCTGGTGTGACTCACATCGACTACAAAGATACTACATTCCTCAAAAAATACCTGACAAAGTTCAACCGTATCATCCCCCGATACTATTCAGGTACGAGTCTCCGCAATCAAAAAAAACTCGCAGTCGCAATCAAACGAGCTCGCTATATGGCACTCCTCCCATACGTACTCGAGGTACGTGTCTCATCGGCTCCTACTACAGCTCCCCGGACTGTAGAGATCGATGATACTGCAGTTGCAGTCTAGTTCCCGATGAGTCACATCTGGTCCATGTGGATACTCTTTGTTTCGGTTATCGCTTTAATACAAATCACTCTTCTCCAAAAAAAGAGTGATTTTTTTGACAAAAGAAACAATATTTGCTATGATACTCATGTCACTCATATTTTCTTACTTATTTTCTATGACAACTATTTCAAAAGGACTCTACTCACTCGTTGGTTTTGCATCGACAGCATCTGCTGCTCTCGCAGGTCCATTCGGGGAAGATAAAGTCACTATCAAATGAACTGCTACTAACTCAGCTGAGAACGTAGTACAAGTCCTCATCGATCGTGCTATGATGTTTCTTGCTCTTGTAGCAGTATGTTACGGTATTTGGGGAGGATTCCAGATCGTCACGGCTGGTGGAGATGAGGAGAAGGTCAAAAAAGGTCGTACTATCCTCATCCAAGTCGTCATCGGTATCATCGTCATCTGGCTCGCTGGATCAGTCGTCAAATGGGTCATTTCACTTGTCACTGGTGCATAATTGTTCGATAACAGAAATCTCTCGAGAAATCGAGGGATTTTTTGTTGTATTTTCTCGTATTTTCTCTATAGTAGAGCTATCCGTAGGCGATATCCCTATTCTACACTTCACACTCTGCACTATGGCATACAATCACCAAGATATCGAACAAAAATGGCAAAAATACTGGAATGAAAATAAGGTCTTCAAAACAATAAACTGAGGTGAAAAACCCAAAAAATATATCCTCGATATGTTCCCATATCCGAGTGGTGCAGGACTCCATGTCGGTCATCCGAAGGGATATACCGCAACAGATATCGTCTCACGCTACTATCATGCAACCGGACACAATGTGCTCCATACGATGGGATTCGATGCGTTTGGACTGCCTGCTGAGAACTATGCGATCAAGACTGGTACTCATCCATCTATCACTACGGCTGAGAATATCTCAGTATTCACGACTCAGCTCCAGTCTCTCGGGTTTTCCTATGATTGGGATCGTATGGTGGATACGACTGATCCTGAGTACTACAAGTGGACACAGTGGATATTTCTTGAGTTGTTCAAGAGATGACTTGCCTACGAGCAAGATCTCCCGATCAACTATTGCCCGAGCTGCAAGACTGGCCTCGCCAACGAAGAAGTGACCGCCCTCAATATGTGTGACCGCTGTGGGACTCGTGTCGAGCGTCGACCGATCCGACAATGGGTACTGCGGATCACTGATTATGCAGATCGACTCCTCTCAGATCTTGATACACTCGACTGGCCAGAGGGGATCAAGGAGATGCAGCGTAACTGGATCGGACGATCAGAGGGATGTGAATTCAGGATGCAAAAATCTGATGATACTACGAAGTCGATCTCTGTCTACACGACTCGTATCGATACCGTCTATGGTATGACATATGCAGTCCTCGCACCAGATCATCTACAGGTTCAGGACTTCATTACCGAGAGTGAGCGAGTAACATGTGAGCAGTATATCGAGCAAGCTCGGTGACAATCCGATCAGGACCGTACCAATGAGGGTAAGGAGAAAACAGGAGTCTGGACAGGATCATCCGTGATCAATCCGTACAATGGAGAACCAGTTCCACTCTGGATAGCTGATTATGTCCTCGGAACTTATGGAACTGGTGCTGTGATGGCAGTTCCTGACAATGATGAGAGAGATTGGGAATTCGCAAAAAAGTATAAGTTAGATGTAAAGGAAGTTATTTTAGCACCAGAAGGAAGAAGCGATATTACTAGAAAAGCGTATACAAAGGATGGATTGCTTACAAATTCTTGAAACTTTAATATGATGACCTCTACCGAGGCTCGTCGAGTCTTCTCTGAGAAGGCTGAAACCGAAGGATTTGGAAGTAAAAAAGTAAACTACAAGCTCCGAGATTGGCTCTTTTCTCGTCAGAGGTACTGGGGGGAACCGATCCCACTCATACATATTACCCATGAGGATTTTGATATACTCCCTCGTATCACAGATATGTCTGAGGCAACAGATCCGAGTATTACCTATATCTATGATAAAAAGGGAACAGAGAAGCGATGCAAGAACTGTACCTGTGAAGAATGATGTACCAAGCTCATTACCTGAGGCAAGACATTTTCACGAGTATACGACGGTATCACGGGCAAGCTCATCATCGACTCACGCCTACCACTCACACTCCCTGAGGTAGAGAAATATGAACCAGCAGGAGATGGGCAGTCGCCACTTGCTACAGTTCCTGATTGGGTCAATGTGAAGTTGGCAGATAACTTGAGTTGAAAACGAGAAACCAATACGATGCCACAGTGGGGTGGATCATGCTGGTACTATCTCCGCTACATGGACTCCAAAAATCCAGATGCACTCGCAAGTAAGGAGACACTCGACTATTGGCAAAATGTGGATGAATACGTCGGTGGAGCTGAGCATGCAGTACTCCATCTCCTCTATGCTCGCTTTTGGCACAAGGTGCTCTACGATATTGGAGTTGTCCCGACGATCGAGCCCTTCTACAAGCTGACCAATGTATGACTCATCCTCGGCCCAGATGGCAACAAGATGTCCAAATCCAAGTGAAATGTCATCAATCCGAATGTGATCGTCGCTGAATATGGTGCCGATACCCTCAGACTCTATGAGATGAGTATGTCAGCATTTACTGATGCGGCTCCATGGGATTCCAAGGCGATCATCTGAGTTCGTAGATTCCTCGATAAGGCGTATTCGACGATTGTAGAGGGCAAGAATCAAACTAAGGATGATATGCGGGCTATGAAGCTCCTACACAAAACCATCAAAAAAGTCTGAGAAGATATCGTAGCCTATAAATTCAATACAGCGATCTCGGCTATGATGATCCTCCTGAACGAATGAGTCCCGAGCGACAGCGAGTTTGCTCTCGAGTGGCAGACCGCATTTGCCACGATACTCCATCCATTTGCCCCACATATGGCGGAGGAACTCTGGGGTCAGCTCAGACAAAATGAATCTATCTACAATGCTGAGTGGCCAGAATATGATGAGTGGATGCTCATCGATGATGAGGTCACGATCGCAGTACAGATAAGTGGCAAGCTCCGTGGTACACTCACGTGTCTGAACTGAGTAGCTCAAGATGAGGTATCGGCACTCGCTCACGCTGATCCTGATATTGCTAAGTGGCTCATAGGCAAGACTCTCGTGAAGGAGATATATATTCCGAACAAGATGTTGTCTATAGTTGTGAGAGATTAGGATATTTCTATGACAATACTTTTTTGAGGTTTTTTGAGTTTTGGTATAGTTGCTCTGATATCATCTTTTGATAATCCTGGATTTTCATAACAAACTCTATTAGCCTCATGGGTAATTCATAAGAGCAAGCTACCATTTATGAGTGCTATCTTTTTTGGATAATCTACAACATTTTCTTGTCGTTTGACTTTTTCACTATAACGATGTCTATCCATAGTGAAGTCTATATCTATAAGATGTTTACTTATATCGCTAAATATCCTAAAATCTACTCCATGATAGAGATCTTCCCGATGTGTACTGAGTCTACCGTGTAATCTGCCTTTGAGATCAGGATAATCCTCTGATAGCTCTGACAATAAAAGAATACCTGCAACATAGTCGCGAGTACGTATAGTTCTTCTATCTATAGATACTCATACTTGATTCGGAAAATATTTTGATTCTTTGATGTCTAATGTATCTGAGAGAAATGGAAATAAAGTATTCATAATAATATATATAACTTTTTTATAAATAAAGTCAATATTAGTTTCTCATAATCTCCTCAAGTATCCTTGCGAGCTTGATCGGATCATGACGGACATAGTCCTCATCGTTGACTATATCTCACTCGACTATTGTATAGCATTTTCACTCGAATAGAGTAGGATCTTTGATTTTGAGAGGTTTTTTGTTTTCTTCTATCTTGTATTTTGCTACTACCTCATCTGAGATGATCCCATCATTGACGATCACAGAGTCGAGCTGACCTGGATCTATGTATCTCTCGATCGTGTCGATAAAGTCGATGACCTCCATATTGGTTGTCTCTCCACGCTTGGTCATAGCGTTACACACATAGATGATATGAGCGTGACTCGCACCGAGTGCCTCTCGCATTCCTCGTGATAATAGATTGGGTACGATACTCGTATAGAGATCGCCAGGCCCGATGATGATCGTATCAGCTTCGATGATCGCTTGTCGAGCCCTCGGATTGAGATTGCCCTCTCCGATCAGCCAAGCATCTACGATATTTTGATCGATATTGTGAGTTCGTTCGCCAGGATTTTTATCTGAGATATCGATATTTTTTTCTCAGATGATTTCTGTTCCATCTTCGAAACGGACCGCCAGATGCACATCCTCGAGAGTCACAGGGATCACGTGTCCTCTCACGTCGAACATTGTCTCCATCGTCGCAATTGCCCGCTCGAAGTCACCTCCACAGATATCGACGAGTGCTGTGAGGAGGATATTGCCTACCTTGTTCGATCCGATGACGCCCTCTTCTCACTTGAAACTGTACTCAAAAAGTCGTCTCACGATCTCGGTATTTCACGCTAAAGCAGCTATTGCTCGACGCATATCTCCAGGAGGGAGGATCCCGTACTTGTCTCTGATGAGTCAGGTTGTCCCACCATTGTCAGCGACGGATATGATTGCTGTGATATCGTAGTTGAGATTGTGTTTGAGTCCGTAGAGCACATTGAATGTTCCAGCTCCACCGCCGATGGCGACTATTTTTTTCGTCATACGAATAATTTGCAAAAAAGGTTGAAAACCGTAGGATTATAGTGTTTTTATTTTTTTAGCAAATTCTCTCTATGGAAATCTTTTATCTCTTGATTGCCCTTGGCTTTGTTATACCATTTTTTGTTCGCAAAATCACTCAAGGTGAGGTTGGACTCAGAGAATTTTTGGGGAGATTTACTGATACGGTTGGTCCTGGGATATTTTTTCTCATACCGGGTATCCAATCCGTCAAAAAAGTCGATATCCGAGAACAAGTCATCAATGTCCCAGAACAACAGATCATCACCAAGGATAACGTAGCGGTCACGGTCGATGGAGTCGTCTATGCTCAGATCACTGATCCGTACAAGGCTACCTATGAGATCAACAACGTGTTCCTCGCCGTCGTCTCACTCGCTCAGACCAATCTCCGATCAGTACTCGGGACTATGGAACTCAACGATACTCTCTCCAACCGTGATATGATCAATGCGAAACTCCTCGAATCACTCGACCGTGAGACTGGGAAATGGGGGATCAAGGTAATGCGTGTCGAGATCAAAAAACTCGAACCACCAGCATCAGTACAAGAGATGATGAATATGATCAAAAATGCTCAAAGTGAAAAAAGTGCTAAAATCACACAAGCAGAAGGATACAAAGTAGCTAAAATCACACAAGCAGAAGCAGATAAACAAGAACAGATCCTCAAGGCTGAAGGACAAAAAGAATCACAAATCCTCCAAGCCCAATGAGAGGCTAATGCCAAAGTCGCTCTCGCTGAGGCCAGTGCGAAGGCACTCGAACTTGATGCAGTGGCAGCTCAACAATTCTTCACGGGCAATGCTGTCGTCAAGGCTCAGCTCCAGACCATCACATCAGCCCTCGGACAAAACACCAAATATGTCCTCGATAGCGATATCCTCGCAGGAGTGTCAAAGATATTTGGTGGTGGTAAATAATTATCTCTAATTTTTTCTTCTATGTCTTCACTTGTATTGTTCTGGATCTGAGTTGGTATCATATTTCTCATTATCGAGATGATCACAGTTACATTTTATGGACTTGCGATCTCACTCGCTGCGTTCATCACGGGACTCTACGTGTGGTATATGGGATTCACTGCAGTGACGATCACTCAGGGGGTCGTATTTGCACTCGTCACATTCCTCGCATCATACTATCTCCCTCGTATGCTCACTCCAACGGGAGATGGACATCCACAGTGACTCGATATCTATATCGGCGAGTCTCGCAAAGTCAAAAAATCAGGCGAAGACTACAAAGTAGTCCTCGATGGAGTCGACTATCTCGTAGATATCGATGGAGTCAAGGCATGAGATAGAGTAGAGCTCACGAGTCGGAAGGGGTCGATTTTTCATGGTAAGATACTCTAGTATGTCCAAGATCCAAACTCGCAAAGTCCAAGTTCTCAAACACATCATCGAAGAGTATATCAAAACTGGCGAAATCATGGGATCCAAAAATCTCCTCTCCAAGTACGATATGCAGGTATCGAGTGCCACGATCCGCAATGATATGGCATCACTCGAGGATATGGGGCTCATATTTCAGCCATATAACTCAGCAGGTCGTCTCCCGACCAATAGGGGACTCAGAGTTTTTGTCGACTATCTGATGGAGACGATGCCATGAGTATTTCTCGAGGCTGAGCAAGATCTCGTGACCCAACTCGATCAGAACCGTATCGATGATACCCTCTATGGACTTGTCTCTCGTCTGACCAAGATATCTGGAGAGATCACATTCGCCTGTATCCCATCTCTCGGCACATCGTACTATCTCGGACTCTCGAACTATCTCGAGCGTCATCATGGAGCTCTCGGCGAGGAGATGTATCAGGTCATCAAGTGTCTTGAGAATAAACATCAGTTCATCGACTATCTCCAGTCTCTCGATATTGGGACTCGGGTATCGGTATTCATCGGAGAAGAGAGTGTACTCCCAGAGCTCGAGTCGAGTACGATGATTGTCAAGAGAGTCGAGATCAACTGATATACGGGATATCTCGGTATTCTCGGTTCGACGATGATGGACTATGCATTCAATATCACGGCACTGAGACAAGTACTCTAAAAGAAAATTTGCTTTTCTCTCTCTTTGCTCTATACTCCATATGTCTTTACTCGTGTATCTGTGGGTTTGACACATTTTATCTCAGATACTTTTCTCCACATACT